>JACQRZ010000030.1 GCA_016206235.1 Candidatus Uhrbacteria bacterium | reverse complement strand
CCAAAACTTTAAACATTGAAAGTTGTTTGGAAATTGGAAATTAGGAATTGGTAATTCTACGATTATGGATCTTAATAAAGTCATGCTTATCGGCAGGCTCACAAAAAATCCAGAGCTGCGATCAACGCCAAATGGACAAAGTGTTACGAGTTTTACTATTGCAACAAACCGCACATTTACCGATAACGCTGGCCAAAAACAAGAAAAAGCTGAGTTTCATAATGTTGTTGCATGGGCTAAGCTTGCTGAAATTATCAGCACCTATTTGGCAAAGGGACGACGCGCATACATCGAAGGTCGCCTCCAAACACGTGACTGGGTTGCACAGGATGGCACCCGGAGGTACAGCACAGAGATTGTTGCAGAAAACATGATCATGCTCGACGGACCTTCTGGAAAATCAAACACTCCTGTCCAACAAATGGATCACGGCACAGACACTCCACCGAATGCTCAATCTTCGGACGAAGAACGAACACTCGAAGAAATACCATTCTAAAGCTACAACCTACCACCGCATTCTGCGGGGCCCCGCCAAAGGCGGTGGTAACCTAGCGCCTATAATCTAGAAATATGATTCAAAAAAACTCAAGAAACCCAAAAAAGAAAGAATGTTTTTTCTGCACCCATACAACTGTTGAAATCGACTACAAAGACGCGCAACTTTTGCGCCGATTTATCTCATCGTATGGAAAAATTGCACCATGCCGCAGAAGCGGAACATGCTCAAAGCACCAGCGCAAACTTGCATTAGCAATTAAACGAGCTCGTGTAGTTGCCCTTCTACCTTTTGTCATCCAATAATAATGAAGCTATGTCTGTTCTCCCATCACTCAATTCGATTAAAGTCGGCCTTACGATACTTTTCGATGGCGAGCCCTATCAAGTGCTCACTGCCAACTTTGTCCGCATGCAGCAACGCAAGCCAGTCATGCAAACAAAATTACGCAACCTTATCAGTGGAAAAGTACTCGAATATAGCTTTAAGGCAGGTGAAAAAGTGGAAGAAGCCGATCTTTCAAAACGAAAGGCTGACTATCTGTATGCCGATACAACGGGCATCCATTTTATGGATACCGAAAGCTTCGAGCAGATCTCAATCGATTCGGAAGTACTTGGAGAAAAAGCGCAACTTCTCAAAGAAGGCACACAAGCTGATCTTCTCTACTTCAACGGCAACCCTATCACAGTGAGCCTTCCCCCAAAAATCGATCTCAAAGTGGTGTCAGCACCACCAAGCATTAAGGGAGATTCGGCAAGTAATGTTACCAAGGGCGTGACTCTGGAAACAGGTTTGATTATTAACGTTCCCCTCTTCGTGAAAGAAGGCGACGTCATCCGCATCAATACCGATACCATGGATTACGTTGAACGAATACAATAGTATAGAGTAGTAGCCATGCTCTATACTCAATACTTTATACACTTACACTGCAACTGCTTGCTCAAGTGAATCTGCCAAACTCTCATCGCTCTTACGATTGGCGCTTAGAACGTCTTCTCTGATTTGTTTGATGAGTTCTCGGTTTTGTGCAAGGTAATTTTTTGCATTCTCTCGCCCCACACCAAGCTTATGATCCTTGTATGAATATGAGTTACCGTTCTTTTGAATCACCTTATACTCAACCCCTGTATCAAGCACATCGCCAGGAACTGAAATGCCTTCGTTGTACATGATATCAAACTCAGATTGAGTAAATGGAGGAGCTACCTTATTTTTTACAATCTTCACCTTCACGCGATTACCCACAATTTTTTCGCCTTGTTTAATTTGTGCGCTCCGGCGAATCTCTATGCGAACGGAACTATAAAACTTCAATGCGGTACCACCAGGAGTTGTCTCTGGGTTTCCAAAAAAGACACCAATCTTCAGGCGGATTTGATTGATAAAAATCACAATGGTATGCGATTTTGAAATGATTGCCGTGAGCTTGCGAAGAGCTTGGCTCATAAGACGTGCCTGAAGCCCCATATGACTGTCACCCATATCGCCTTCCAACTCTGCTTTCGGCGTGAGCGCTGCTACTGAATCGATAACAATCACATCAACAGCGTTTGATCGAACAAGTGTCTCAACAATTTCCAATGCCTGCTCTCCGTTGTCAGGCTGAGAGATAAGCATATCGTTAATATTGATACCGATTTTTTTTGCATACTCAGGATCAAGTGCGTGCTCTGCGTCAATAAAGGCTGCTGTGCCTCCTTTTTTTTGAATCTCAGCAATGACATGCTGCGCAAGCGTTGTTTTACCCGATGACTCAGGACCAAAAATTTCAATAATGCGGCCATAGGGTATGCCGCCAACGCCAAGAGCAATATCAAGACTCAGGCAACCAGTGGAAATCGCCTCAACATTCATTTTCTTTGCCTCACCTAACTTCATGATCGAACCATCACCAAAGCGGTCGCGAATTTGCTCAATAGCTTCTTTCATGACTCGTAGGCGTTCTTTATTGGCATCAGACATACAATAACGTTATCTAAAAAAAGTTAATTCGGGGTTGCAATGATGTTTCTTTCAATAATATGTTCTTTCCCTGATTTTTTTGTTGCTGAAATCTGGATACGATTAACTCCTTCCTGCAAGCTCACGACTTGCTCAAAGGAACCGTCTTTATTTTTTACAATAGGCTGACCATTTATTCGCACGCCCGCATCTTCTGTCGTCTGACCAGCAACCACAACCGTGTCTGCATGTGCAGAAAAATTATCGGGAGGATTGGTAACAACGAGGTGCGGTCCCTTTGAAGCATCCATGCTTAGAAAAAAAATATATGATACGATGCCAAGCGCAACAACAGCAAAAAGGCTGTTTTTCATAATGCGGTGGGCAACCCAAAACTGGGATGATTGCAGTGAAGGCATGATTTGGCGCTGGGGCACGTCATCCCGTTGCTGGGCTTGGTAGTATTCACACACACGATCCCATGGCAAACCGAGATACGTTGCGTATGTTTTGAGAAATTGCTCCCGATACATCTTTTCTGGAATCTGGGTAAGCCGGTCGTATTCAAAATGTTGCAATGTTTCTTTACGTATCAGTAGCGCTTGCGATACCTCTTCGAGTGTAAGCTCATACTGAGCTCGTGCAGAACGTAAAAGCGCTCCTAACGATTGTTCGTACGTAGTTGATGGCATGTCTCTATTTTAAATATTTCCTCTCGGTTGTCAATAAAATTGGGGCATACGCGCCCCGTACCAATCAGAATAACTGCTTACCACAACCTATAAACGAGACAAATAATCCTCGTTCTGATTTGGTGCGGGGTCAAGTTCGTCGAGGTTTGATGCAAGAAGTTCTCGTGGCTTTGCCCCATCAGCAGGACCGATAAATCCTTGTTCCTCAAGTAAGTCAAGGATACGTGCGGCCCGCGCATAACCAACTCGCAGCCGACGCTGCAAGAGCGATGCCGATGCTTTTTTTGCTTGCAGAATTACCTCTCGTGCTTCTGGCAAAAGATCGTCGTCGTCATCATCATCACCGAATGCATCGACACTTGCAGAACCACCGAAAGGCTTTTCAGTAACACCCTCGTGATATTCCGGTTCACCGCTCTCACGCAACACACGGGTAATACGCTCTATTTCTTCGTCCGACACATATGCCCCTTGGATACGCACCGGTTTTGAAATATCTGCCGATATAAACAACATGTCACCGCGCCCAACAAGACGCTCTGCTCCTGGCATGTCGAGAATGGTTCGCGAATCGATTTGCGATGCAACAGCAAAGGCGATGCGTGATGTAATATTTGCCTTAATCAAACCAGTGATAACGTCGGTTGAGGGACGTTGCGTTGCAACAATAAGATGAATGCCGACAGCACGCGCCATTTGTGCAAGACGTATAATCATCGGTTCCACTTCCGACCCAACTTTTTGCATGATCTCGGCAAGCTCATCGATGATCACAACGATATAGGGCATCTTTTCAGCACTGTGCGAACTATTATAGGAAGCAATATCGCGCTTTCCTGCCCCCGACAACACGCTAAATCGCCGCTCCATTTCGTTGACTGCCCACTTGAGCGCGTTGAGAGCTTTTTTAACATCAGTGATAACTGGCGTAAAGAGATGTGGGATATCATGATATGGTTGCAGTTCAACGCGTTTGGGATCAACCATAATAAAACGCAACTCTTCGGGAGAATTTTGAAACAACAAACTCGTAATAAGCGTGTTGATACATACGGTCTTTCCTGAACCAGTTGATCCTGCAATAAGCAAGTGCGGCATAGCTGCGACATTTGCAAGACGCACCGTGCCAGACACATCTTTGCCAAGTGAAATATGAAGATTGTTTTTTCTTTTTTTGAATACATCTGATTCTAAAAGCTCCCGAAGGGTAACACGTGCTGGTGTTTGGTTCGGCACCTCAATGCCAACCAATGATTTTCCTGGAATCGGGGCTTCAATTCGAATCGGATGCGCAGCGAGGGCAAGGGCAAGATCGTTATGCAAGCCCGTAATAGACGCAAGCTTAACTCCCTCGGAAGGCTTGAACGTATACTGCGTAAAGGTTGGCCCAATATGTACCTCGCCCATCTCAACTGGTATGCCAAAATTCTCTAATGTTTTTTGAATCACAATTTTATTCGTTTTAATATCCCCACTTGTTGGTTGAGACGTCTTACTATTGAGGAGATTCAACGAAAGTTGGATTTTCTGTTTTGCCTTTGGGGGATGAAGCACTTCCATTTGGGATGAATTTTTTTCTTCTTGGGCGCGCAATGGCGTCTCCTCTTTTTTCTCGTCATGGGAAAGCGTCCGTTTTTCAAATTCCACCCTTGTTGTCTCTGTTTCGAGAAGCCCTTCCTGACCTTGCATATCCGGCTCATATACTTCTTCTCGAGTTCGTTTTTCCCGTTGAGGTAAACGCATGCCAGCAACACTCTCTTTCATCATCTTGATCACTGCGCCAAACGAGGTGTTCAACAAAATAAGGAGTGAGCTAGCCGCGAGCGCAATAAGCACGCACAGAGCGCCCCAAAATCCTAAGACTGACTGGAGTGAATACGACAGAAAAAATCCAACAACTCCTCCTCCCTCGCCAGAGCGAGCGCGCTCAAATGAGTCCTCGAGCGAGAACGGAAGATTCCAAAACGCCGTAAACGAGAGCATAAAAAAAAGAAGTCCTAAAAATCGTACACCCTGCACGTAGAACGGCTGCCTGCGGTGCACAAACAACGCAATGCAAAAAAAGAGCACGGGCACGACTGCCCGTGTACGACCAAACAATGAACCAAACAGTGATGAAAGCCACACTCCAGCGCTTCCTGCAAGACCAAAAAGACTTAAGAGTGAAAGAATGCTCATAGTCAAAAGAGCAACAACCGCAATTGCGCGACGTGCTTCTGGCGAAATATGGGAAAGGCTTAAGAGGATGGGATGTTCACGAAAAGAACGGGATTGCCGGCGTGAATATGATTTTTGTCTATATTTTTTCATCCCGTTAGAAATTTTTATACATTATTTTGTTTTCAAAAAAATATTTTTTCTTATTTTTCATAGTATATTCGTAGTAATCAAACGTTTTGGTAAATTTCTAACGGGATTCATGATGCGCGTACGATTAGAATACTCTATAGTATAGCTTTTACAGGCTGTAGTGACAATACATCTGTCAAGAAAAATACCCCCACTCGAGGGAGTATTTTTGAACTATGCGATATGTATTTCAATAAGCGAAGCGCAAGTGAAGTTTATGATTCTCGTTTGCGATACCCGGTACCAACAGGAATCAACCGACCAATAATAACATTTTCCTTTAAGCCTTCGAGGCAGTCTGCCTTTCCGCTAATAGCCGCATTGATAAGGACACGTGCCGTCTCCTGGAAAGAAGCTGCAGAGAGCCAACTTCGAGTTGAAAGCGATGATTTGGTAATGCCCATAAGGAGCTCGTTGCCAGCTGCCTCCTTTTTTCCTGCCTTGCGAGCTGCGGCGTTTGCCTCGATAAACTCTGAACGCTCTACAACTTCACCTGACAACAATTCTGTCTCGCCCGCATCTGTAATATAGAAGCGCGAGAACATTTGGCGCACAATAATTTCAATATGCTTGTCGTTGAGTTTTTGACCTTGCGAAGAGTAGATATGCTGAATCTCTGAAATAACATATTTCTGTGTTGGCAATTTTCCTTTGTACTGATACAACACCTGAAGTTCGATATTGCCCTCGGTCAATGGATCACCTTCAGAAACAAGATCACCATCCTGCACGGCGAGGTAGGTATTGAGAGGTATGATATATTCTTTTACGCCTCTTGAGGGTACCAACACTTTTATGCCAGTCTTTTCGGATTTCACTACCCCAGCACGTTTCGCCGCTACTTCTGTGCCATCCTCAGTTATAAAAAGGACGGTGCCTTCTTTCACAGACTCACCTTGTGCTACGTTCACTTCAAGCGTTCCTTTTTTCTTTGAGCGTAACTTCTTCTCTCCTTCACCTTCTGCTGCTCCTTCTTTTTCTTTGTCCGCCATAGCGTTAGCGACGGAGGATTTCTTCCTTCGTGCTGAAAACTTATAGACATCTTCTTCGGTTGATTCGTGCTGAATGCTTACTGTCTTTTGGCCTTGTGTCGTCTTTGCCACTTCTTTTCCGCTTGCGCTTACAATCTGCTTCTGTTTGTCGCTAATAGAAACCTTGCCCGATACTTCTGAAATAAGTGCCTTCATCTTTGGGGCACGTGCTTCAAAAAGCTCTTCAACACGCGGCAAGCCTTGGGTAATATCAACGCCTGCAACACCTCCCGTATGAAAGGTGCGCATCGTAAGCTGTGTTCCAGGCTCACCAAGACTTTGTGCTGCAATAATACCTACTGCCGTTCCAAGCTTTGCGGGTGCGTCATAGGCCAAATCAAGGCCGTAACATTTTTGACACACACCCCTGACAGTGTGGCACGTGAGAAGTGATCGAATACTCGCTTCGATAATACCGGCATCCTTACACTTTTTCACGTGCTCTTTTCTAAATATCTCATCTTTCTTAATAATCACTGCTCCATCAGCTGTCTTCAGATTTGTCGCAGCGGTTCTACTAAGGAGTTGATCGTAAAAATCGATGTCTTTCTTTTCGCTCTCTTCTTTCGTAATCAGATAGCCTTCGGTATCTCCACAATCGACTTCATTGACAACAACATCTTGGGCAACGTCAACAAGGCGACGAGTCAAATACCCTGCGCTTGAGGTACGCAATGCGGTATCCGCAAGACCCTTACGCGCACCGTGAGTTGAGATAAAGTACTCCAAAACACCAAGACCTTCTTTAAAACTACTCTTCACCGCGAGCTCGATAATTTCACCGGATGGGTTTGCAAGGAGTCCCTTCATACCAATAATCTGGTTGAGCTGAGCCCAGGTACCACGCGCTCCAGACTCAATAATAGAGTACACGGAACCGCGCTTATCAAGTGATTGCTTTGAAAGTTTTGAGATCTTGTCTCGTGTCTCTGTCCAAATGGTGATGATACGACTCTTTCGCTCATAAAAGGTGAGTAACCCAACCGCATACTGCTCTTCAATCTCATCAATTCTTTTCTCAGCTTCTTTAATAAGATGTTGTTTTTCAGAAAGAGTTGGGATATCGTCCATACCAAAGGAAAGTCCTGATTTTGTAAGAAACACTCCGCATCGTTCTTTAATATTATCAAGAAGCACAGCCGTGTCTGCCATTCCGTATGTCGACAAAAAAAGAGAGATCATTTCCTGCATGGTCTTTTTATCAAATTTGCTGTTGTAGTATGGAATATTCTCAGGCAACAGTTCGTTGAAGAGAAGTCTCCCAACGGTTGTTTCCAAGATACCTTTTGTAAGATCAATCTCTTGGAGTTTCTTTGCAAGCTTCTCCGATGGCCGTACGCGAATTTTTTCTTGCAGCGGCAACTGTTCCAATGAATACAGAAGGAGTGCATCCTCTTCACTTGGGAAGCTCTTCAGTCCTTCTGTGCGCGCAACTTCTTCATCTGAAAGAGACGTCATATAATACGCGCCCCACACAATGTCTTGACTTGGCATAGCAATCGGATTGCCAGTTGCAGGTTTGAGTAGGTTATTTTTTGCAAGCATAATCTCTGCTGCTTCTTGGCGTGCTTCATCTGAAAGCGGCACGTGAACAGCCATCTGATCTCCGTCAAAATCGGCATTAAATGCGGTACAGACCAAAGGATGAATCTGAATGGCTTTTCCTTCAATAAGAATTGGCTTAAATGCCTGAATACCAAGGCGATGAAGCGTCGGCGCGCGGTTCAACAACACATAAGAATCTCGTACGATATCTTCGAGGATATCCCACACTTCGTCGCGTCCTGATTCAATAAAGCGAGATGCGCTGCGTACGTTATAGACATAGCCTTGTGCGATGAGTTTACTGATAATGAAAGGTTTGAATAAATCTAATGCCATACGCTTTGGCAATCCACATTGATGGATCTTCAATGTTGGACCAACCACGATAACGCTGCGACCCGAGTAATCGATACGCTTACCCAAGAGATTCTGGCGGAAACGTCCGCGTTTTCCTTTTAACATATCGGCTAGACTCTTGAGCATACGCTTTTGACCTGTTGAAGCCATGACCGTTTTCCCATGACGGGCAGAGTTATCGATAAGCGCGTCAACAGCTTCCTGCAACATGCGCTTCTCGTTGCGGCAAATTACTTCGGGCGCTTTCAGTTCGATTAACTGTTTGAGGCGATTATTACGATTGATAACGCGTCGATACAAGTCATTGAGATCCGATGTTGCAAATCGTCCGCCATCAAGAGCAACCATCGGCCGAAGATCCGGAGGAATTATGGGTACGACGTTAAGAATCATCCATTCAGGACGTATGTTGTTTGCAAGAAAACTCTTCACCAGTTTCAGTCGTCTGACAAGTTTTTCTTTCTTGAGTCCTTGTGTCTCTTCAATCTCTTTTTCTAATTGGTCATTGAGCGTCTTCAAGTCGAGGCGCTCAAGAAGCTGCCGAATAGCTTCAGCGCCAATACCGGCTTCAAAAATATGGCCGTACTTCATCGAAAGCTCACGATAGGTATTGTCACTCAAAATTTTGTAGGGCTTGAGATTCTTCAATTCTTCCTGAGCGAGATCAACCTGTTCATCAAGACGCGCAAGATCTTCCTCTCGCGCCTTTGCGAGGTCGGCAAGACGTTTTTCCAGCTCTTTTCCGCCGGCGGGGTGGCTATTGCGCGCATCATTCATCTTGCGATTGTAGTCGTTTTCGATGTTTTTCTTCTTTCCCTTGTGTTCATTCTTAATAGACTCTAGTGTCTCGTCTTTCAATGCTTCGTTGACGCTAATAATGATAAAACTGGCAAAGTAGATAATCTTTTCCAGATTCTGTACCGAGATATCGAGGATCATACCGATTTTTGAAGGAACGCCACGCAAAAACCAGATGTGGCTTACGGGTGTTGCCAAGTCAATGTGACCCATGCGTTCGCGGCGCACAATAGAGCGTGTTACTTCTACACCGCATTTATCGCAGACAATTCCTTTGTAGCGAATTTTTTTATATTTGCCGCAATAACATTCCCAATCTTTTGTTGGACCAAAAATACGCTCAGAAAAAAGACCGTCTTTTTCTGGACGCTGAGTGCGGTAGTTGATGGTTTCGGGACGAGTGACCTCTCCATACGACCAGCGATGGATATCATGAGGAGACGCAAGCTTGAGTTTGATAGCATCAAAATCAAACGTCTGGATTGAATCCATTTTTTCTTCGAAAGCCATAAGTATAAAATGTCTAATGTCT
>JACQRZ010000028.1 GCA_016206235.1 Candidatus Uhrbacteria bacterium | reverse complement strand
TTGTAGCTTGTAGCTTGTAGCTTTTTAGAATTTTATTGAAAAATAAACATGACCAATCGAAAAACTCATGGTCATAATATATACTATCACTTTGAAACCAAAAGTCTAAAAAGAGCAAGGGTTAGCGTTTGCGAAAGCCATGATTCATAATTCTTTTGCTTGGCAGACTAAAAAATTTTTTCGCTACTCTCCTTTTGCTTGCTCTCTAAACATGCTTTAAGCTCCTGTGTCTCCGTCCATCTGCACTGGCCATCTGCCTGGCGTTTGCACTGAGCTGTCTTATAACACGCGTACTCCGGTCGGTATTCACACATAGTAATCATTTCTTGGTCAGAACAAATCTGCCCACTGCACCCACTGGGCTTGCATACACCAGTCTTTTCCTGTGGATCATTGGATGTTAGTAGTGACTCGTTTTTGCTATAATGTATTCTTCATAATACCATCTCCTCGAACGATTTTGGAAACTGTGTCAAATTCCTACAGCCATCTTTTGTAACAACAACCATGTCCTCAATACGTATACCACCGATCGGAATAGTTCCGATTTCAGCAACGATTTCTTTGCCGTAATACAACCCCGGTTCCACCGTAACAACCATCCCTTCCTGAAATATCTCGCCCGATCTCCCAACACTTGGTGCCTCGTGTATTTCCAATCCAACACCATGGCCAAGACCATGAATAAATCCGTATACTGCCCCTTCGGTAAGCGAGGTTGGAAAACTATTCTTTTCTAAGATGTTTACGGCGCATTGCATGACATCGTTTGTTGGTGCACCATCTCGTATAAGCATACACGCTTGTTCCTGGGCATCAAGCACAGCCATATACATTTTTTTGACCATAGCCGAAGGCTCACCTTTGAATACGGTGCGAGTTTGATCGGCAAAATAGAGCGATGTGAGTGAGCGCGGAAAAATATCGAGAACGATTGGCTGATACGGGCGAAGAAGCCCTTCACCTCGGCAATGGGGATCGGCAGCTTGCGCGCCACACGCAACAATGCTATCGATGCCGAGATACCCTTTGATATACAAATCACCGTCAATGCATGACCTCAAATCATTTGACGTTAGCGGATGGTCATACGACGCATGCCAAAGTTCATCACCTCGAATTTCCGACTCACGCACAAGCTGAATGCCCTTGGCAACCGCACGCTCAACTGCCCGTTGCGCGCCTTCGATTTCTTGCAGCTCGTCTTCGCGCTTTACGCTCCGCTCTTTTCCAAACGGAGAACGCACTGCGGATATTTCAAAATGATTTGAAAGCAGAGATGCAAGGCTGTAGCGCAACGACTCAGGGATAGTCACGTGCGTCACGCCTTCCATCTTTAAATACGACACCAATTGGTGTTCTTGTTTTTCCTGTTCCCCTCTTATGACGGAATAGAGCAAAACCTCGTCCACATTCGCCTCCTTGCGCGCCCGTTCAACCTCAAGAGGAGATGCAAAAAGCACCTTTCGCCCCTCTATCTGAACAAAAAGAACGGGATCAGGCACCTTAAATTCCGTTGCCCACAAGATATCGGCAGAAAACTCCGACGCGCCCAAATCTGTTGCGCCATACAATACCAGTGCTTGTTTCATCCCGTTAGAGTTTTTTAAACATAATGAAATGGCATAACATTGCCGCTTCCTTTCATGTGTATTGAATCAACCATGCAACGTTTTGGTAAAACTCTAACGGGATTCATAAAAACAACTTCTTCAAAATGTCGACATTTTTCTTGTCTGGTCCAAAATTGTCAAAGCCTGGGACTTCCAAGAGCCATGGCGCATGGTACAGGCGTTTTTCGCGTGCTAAATTTTCAAATCCCTTGAGACCAATAAAACCTTGCCCAATATTTTCATGACGATCGTGATGGGAGTTGAATGCTGTTTTGGAATCATTCACATGGAATGCAGCCAAGTGTTCAATGCCAATTTTTGTATCCCACTCGTCAAAAAAATCTTTTATTTCCTCTGGTGAATAGTGCTCAATAATACCTGCCTCAAAAGCATGGGCTGTATCAATACACGCTTTGACTCGCCTACTCCCTACGGCATCCATGATCGCTTTAATATCATCGATGTTTGATCCAATCTTTTGCCCGCCACCGGCACTATTTTCAATAATGAGATATGAACTGCCGGGAACGTCATCAAGAACTTTTTTCATCGCCTTCATCACTTTTTCAAACGCCTGTTCTTTTGGCAGCTCTTTTCCCGAGCCGATGTGAAAGATCAATCCTTGCGCGCCTATGTTTTCTGCGATCTGGAAATGCGCGGATAGCGCGTGGATTGACTTAGCCATCTGTGCTGCATCGGATGTTGCGAGATTCACCAAATACGGCGCATGCAAAAAAACAGCCTTTACGGTACTTTTGTCGAGCGCTTCTTTGTACTTTTGAATTTCTTGCGCCGGCGGCATGCGCACATGCCACTGCCGCGGCGACGAACCAAAAATTTGTATTGCCTCAGCACCAATTTTTTTCGCATTTTCTACGCCAAATACAAGACCTCCTGCAACAGATACGTGTGCGCCGATTAAAGGCTCTGTTTTAGAAATTGCTATATTGTTAAATTGTTATATTGCTAT
>JACQRZ010000027.1 GCA_016206235.1 Candidatus Uhrbacteria bacterium | reverse complement strand
TGAGTATATAAAAAATAATCACAAGACTTGTAAATGTCCATACAGATACAGCAATGCCGTAGAGAATGAGAAGACCGATTATAAGCATACAAAAGAATTTCTAATTCCCAATATCCAATTTCCAATTAACGTTTTATTTTTTAACTGTTTATCAATTATTTGGCAATGAGAAATTGGAAATTTGAAATTATGTGCTACATTTTTTCAAGTGTTTCAATACCCAAGAGCGTAAGTCCTTTTTTCAAAACGCGGGCGATTGAGGCAATAAGCAATAGTCGCGCGCATCGCTCTTCGTGCGAAGCTGAAAGAATAGGAACCGCGTGGTAGTAGTCGTTGGTGTCTTGGGCAAGCGAAAAAAGATATTGCACTACCATTGCCGGCGAATAGTTTTCAGATGAAACCCGGATAATTTCTGGAAATTGCCCCAACTGCAGTAATAGCTTTTGTTCTTTATTCCATGTATAGGCGAACATGTCGCATTGTTTATCTGGTTCGCTTTTTCGCAAAATACTCAGGAGCCGTGCATACGTGTAGAGAAGATAGGGCCCTGTTTTTCCCTGCAGCGCAAGAGCAGTTGCAGGATTGAATGTCATATCAGATTTTGGAGTAACTTCCAACATGTAGAACTTTAGTGCAGCCAATGCAATCGTTCTTGCTCTTTGGAGCACTTCTTGAGTTGGTAATTTCTTCTCTCTCTTTTTTATCTCCGAAGTAGCAAGTTTTTCGATCTGCGCAAGCAAGTCGTCAGCATCAACAACAGTGCCTTCTCGAGACTTCATCTTGCCGTCTGGCAAGTACACCATTCCGTAACTTATATGGTGGCAGCGTTGCGCAGATGGCACTTTCATCATTTCCAAAACTTTAAAAAGTTGTTGAAAGTAGAGATTTTGTTCCGAGGCAACAACATAGAGCGATGCATCAGGCTTATACTGTTTTACTCTCTGTATCGCCAAATACATATCTTGCGTGATGTACAGCGACGTGCCATCTTTGCGAAGCAAAATTTTATTTGGTAAAGCGCCTTTGAAGTCGGCGTATACCGCTCCAGTTTCATCACGCGAAAAAGTTCTCTTTTTCACATATTGTTCAACAAGAGATTTTCCTTTTGCATAGATATCACTTTCAAAATAGAAGGTGTCAAACACAATACCAAGTTTTTGGAGCGTCTCTTTCATTCCTTGTAATGCCCACGCATTCATTCGCTTCCATAACGCTCTTAGTTTCGTGTTGCCGGCTTCCCATTTTTGTAGGCACTCGTGTGCTTTTTGGGCAATAGATTCATCTTGTTGAAGCATTTTTTCATAGAGCACATAGTAATCGCCCACAAAATGATCGCCTTTCTTGCCAACACTTTTGGGCGTAGGTACAAGTTTGTAGTTTGCCCGCCTGAGGCGGGTCCGCCTCTGGCGGATAGCTTGTAACTTGTAGGCCGTCATTGACTTGCAAATATGGATGCCTCGATCGTTAATGAGGCAGGTGCGCACAACCTTGTTTCCTTGTGCCTCAAGGAGTCGCGCGATACTCTCGCCGAGCAGCGCATTGCGTATATGTCCAAGGTGGAGTGGTTTATTGGTATTAGGCGAAACATACTCGATGAGAATTTTTTTTGGTTTTTTTTGCGTTCCAGTTCCGTATGTCGGATTCCCCAAGACCGCTGGTACAATCCAGTGCGCCAATGCAGGACTGTTGAATCGTATATTAAGGTAGGGACCCAAGGCTCGTGCGCTTGAAAGCGTAAGAATGATGTGTTCCACACTCATGCCATGGCTCAGTTGCAATCCTACTTGAATGCTTTCATTGATGTCTGCGGCAAGTTTTGACGCAATCTCGGCAGGAGAAGCTTGAAGTTCTTTTGTTAGTGAAAAGCAAGGCAAAGCAAGATCACCAAACTGCGGGTTAGGCGGTGTTTCGAGTAACGCGGGATCCAAGGCTATCTTCTTTTTGAACTGATGCTCAATCGCGTCTTCGATTTCAGCAATCGCCTCTTTCTTTAAAAAAGCAAACGGATCCGCGTAGATTTCGGACGAATTTCTGTCTACTTTTTTTAATTTTTTCTTCTTCATACGATTACAGAGTTATAGCCCTCAAAGTATATCTCCGCGCTCTCCATTCTTTCCTCCCTTTCATACACTATTCTCTCTTTTGCACGAAGGGTAAGCCTTAGAGCGGCATTGACGACCGAACGGGCATGGTTCGAGCGAAGCGAGAGAGTGAGGGAGGAGTGCAGTGAGACACCTCGCCGGGGTGTCGAACGTAGCGAAAAGGCATACCCTGAGCGCCCTCTCATAATAGTGTATCTCCTCTTTTTTATTTGAGCAATGCAAGCTGTTCTTTGATTTTCTGGATCGAGTGTTCGTAGTCTTTTACTTTTTTCTGTTCACGTTCAATGATGTGTTTTGGAGCCTTGCTGGTAAACGTGCTATCGGCAAGCCTCCCTTGTAATGACACGAGCAACTCCTGTTTCTTTTGGAGTTCGGTTGAAAGACGATCACGCTCTTCCTCAATCTTCATGAGTCCAAGTGGTAAGTAGATTTCAATATCCTCAACTTTGAGATAGATGGCATTTGCTGGCCGCTCTCCTTTTTCTACAATGGTTACAAAGTCCAGGCGTGCGAGATACTTGAGAAGTTCTTCATGAGCTTTCATGAAGTCAGCCCTTGTCGGCGTAAAAAAGATCGCCTGAATTTTTTGCTTTGGTGAGATGGTGTTCTCTGAACGCGCACTGCGGATAGCGCCTACGATATGTTGGATAGTCGCAAATTCATTTTCAACCTCTTCTTTGATTTCTTTTTCGTCTGCGTGAGGCCATGCGTGAACCATCAAAAATGGTGAAGCCTTTTTTTCTGTGCGACTCTTTTTGAGCGCTTGGTACGCAATTTCAGTTACAAACGGCGTGAATGGATGCCAGAGCGAGAGTACTGCTTCTAAGACGTGCGCGAGGACCATCTGTTTCCCCTTTTCAATTTTTGCAATTTCTAAATACCAATCTGCAAGTTCATCACAGGTAAACGCGCGCAGTTCTTCTGCGGCTTGTGAAAAGCGAAAACCCTCTATATGGTTGGTTACGCTTGCAATGGTTTGCGAGAGTCTGCTTAAAATCCATTGGTCGGCAAGGGTGAGCTGGTGCTTCCTTGGAGCTTCACCCTCAAGGCCAAACTCGAGAATAAATCGTGTGATGTTCCAGAGTTTGTTCACAACGTTTCGGTAGCTCGCTATTTTTTCTTCGCTCAAGCGAAGATCATTTCCGGGCGAGATACCAACAAGAAGGCTTAATCTCAATGCATCTGTTCCATACTTTTCAATCACGGTCAGCGGATCGATGATCGATTCTTCACGCGATTTGCTCATCTTCTTGCCATGAATGTCCAAAACAAGACCATTGAGGTATACGACATCAAATGGCTGTTCCCCGAGCGCATAGCGAGACATAAGGATCATGCGTGCAACCCAAAAAAATAAAATGTCATACCCGGTCTCAAGTACCGACGTAGGATGAAATTGAGCAAGATCACCCTTTTTTTCAATAGATCCTCGTTTCTCTTTTGCATTGCGAGGCCACCCAAGTGTTGAAAATGTCCAAAGACCCGAAGAAAACCAGGTATCAAGCGTATCTTCATCTTGGCGTAGCACGCTTTTTTTGCATATGTTGCACACCTTAGGTTTTTCTTTTGAAACGATTGTTTCGCCGCAACCACCCCCGCTTTCCAAGCAGTAATAGACCGGTAACTGATGGCCAAACCATATTTGCCGCGAAATGCACCAGTCGCGGAGATTATCTACCCACTGGAAATAAATTTTTTCAAATCGTTGCGGAATGATCTGTGTTTTTTTGGAAAGCACCGTGTCGTGCATCAGTCCTTTCAGCGACGCGCCGTACTTTTCAATTTTTTTATCAACAGCAACAAACCACTGTAATGAAATATATGGCTCGATCACGGTGTCGCAGCGATAACACGTTGCTAGCGTATGGTCGATCTCCTCAATTTTTTCTAAGAGACCTTTTTCTTTGAGCCTCTCAACAATAACTTCTCGCGCCTTGTATCGGTCCATGCCATCAAGATCAGCAATTGATTCAAAATCGATAGGGCGATTTTTGAGCGATGAAAGGTCAAGTGATCCATTCTCGCGGAGAATATTCAATGACGTAAGGTGGTACTTGCGTCCGAGCTCAAAATCGTTGACGTCATGCGCGGGGGTAACCTTGAGTGCGCCAGATCCAAACTCACGCTCAACATACTCATCGGCAATGATCGGAATTTCATGATTGCCCATTGGCTGAACAGCAATGCCACCAATACATTTTTTGTACCTCTCGTCTGCAGGGTGAACGGCAACGGCTGTGTCACCAAGCATTGTTTCCGGTCGTGTGGTTGCCACCGTAATGTACTCACCCGTCTCCTTTACTGGATATTTAATATAGAAGAGACTTCCCTTTTCCTGGGAATGCTCTACTTCAACATCAGAAAGCGTTGAGAGGCAGTGCGGGCACCAGTTTACGATTTTTTGTGCCCGATAAATCAACCCATCGTTGAACATTCTCACAAACATTTCAGAAACTGCCATGCTCAGTCCATCGTCCAGTGTATAGCGCTCCCTGCTCCAATCACAACTTGCCCCCATTTTCCGAATTTGATTGCGAATAGTATTGCGCGAATGTTCAACATACTCATGGATTCTCTGCAAAAAAGCCTCTCTGCCAATTTCTTGTCGCGTTTTACCCTCTTGAGCTAGAAGCTGTTCAACCTTGCTATGGGTTGCAATAGCTGCATGGTCGGTTCCAGGAAGCCAGAGCGTTTTATCTCCCTTCATGCGGTGGTAGCGTATCATCAAGTCCTGCAACGCTAAAAACATTGCGTGGCCCAAGTGGAGAGTTCCTGTTGCGTTTGGCGGTGGCATTGAAATCGTAAATACTCTCTTTGATTTTGGGAATTTGTCAGGATTAAAATAGCCAGACTCTTCCCACTGTGCATACACATTATTTTCGTAATCTGAGGCAGTATAAGTTGCTTTAAGTTTCATACATAACACAAATTAGCCGATAATGTTCGGCCTTCAATGAGTAGTGTATCATGGATATGCCACTAGTGACCAGTGATAAGTGATTTCGAGGCGCTTTTGACAGAAGCTCGGTGATTTCATACAATTACATGACTTGCTAATACATAGCACTCATGTACAATACGCGCGTGTAGCTCAGCCGGTGAGAGCGGTGGCCTTATAAGCCACAGGTCGGTGGTTCGAGTCCACTCACGCGCACCAAGTCACTAACCACAAATCACTAACCACTAAATTATGTCTTCACTTGTTTTTTGGCTGCTTATTATCGGCGTTATCATTGTCGCTCGCGGTCTCAAGGTTATTGACCAGTATGAGCGTGGCGTTGTTCTTACGCTCGGTAAATTCTCAGGTATTCGCAATCCAGGCCTGACCTTTATTATCCCGTTTATTCAAAGGATTTTGAAGGTTGATATGCGTTTAACGACCATTGACATTCCAAAACAGGAGGTAATTACAAGAGACAACGTACCGGCGCAGGTTAATGGAGTTCTCTATTTCATGGTAGAAAAGCCAGAAAACGCTATTATCGGTGTGCAGAACTACATGTATGCAATTTCACAGTACGCCCAAGCTGCACTCCGCGATGTTGTAGGAGGAGTAGAGCTTGATACGCTTTTAACGGAAAGGGATAAAATTGCAAATGAAATAGAGAAGATTGTTGAAAAGGAAACAGCTGATTGGGGGGTAAAGACAACGGCAATCAAAATTCAGGATATTGAACTTCCTATGGATATGAAGCGGCTTATGGCGAAACAAGCGGAAGCCGAGCGTGAACGTAGAGCTGTCATTATTCGCGCCGAGGGAGAGCTGACGGCATCTGAAAATCTTCGGAAGGCGGCCGAAAATTTGACCGCAGTGCCCGGAGGCCTTTCTCTTCGCACTCTTACGACTATTGAATCTGTCGATAAATCAACGATTTGGGCGCTTCCCATCGAGATATTGGAGGGATTTAAGGCCATCCATAAGAAATCGAATGAATAGCAAATACGATGATTTTGACTATACTATAGGCGTTGATGAGGTCGGGCGCGGTGCATGGGCAGGGCCGATTGTAGGAGCTGCAGTTGCATGGCCAACACATGATCTGCCAAGTATACCGAACGCTATCCATATACAGGATTCAAAAAAGCTTTTAGAGCACCAGAGGGAAGAGGCTGGTGCTTTTTTGCGTTCAAAATTCTTGCATAGCATTTTTGGCGTTTCCCCTGAATCAATAATGTGTTCAGGTATTCAGGAGGCAAATAGAAGATGCTTGCAAGGTGCAATGAGAAGAATTGTAAGACAATTGCAGGGAAAGAGCTATAAAATACTCATTGACGGGCGTCCAATCTATTCGCCTGGCATGGCTCCAATTCATTTTCTCATAAAGGGAGACGCTCATGAGGAGGCAATTGCAGCAGCTTCAATTATCGCTAAGACATACAGGGACGCCTATATGAGGCGCCTAGCCAAGAAATATTCTAGCTATGCATTTGAGAAAAACAAGGGCTATGGAACAAAAGAACACTATAGAGCCATCATGAAGTATGGCACTTGCCCAATTCATAGAAAAAATTTTGAGCCAATGAAATCACTTACGGATGGTATAGGGGCTAGGGTGTAGGGTTTAGGGTTGTTTATGTTGATGTGATATACTACAAAAATGCAGGGCACCACTATACCCTATACCCTTAACCATATACCCTATAGCTTATGGACAAAGTTATTCTACAAGGTGGAACAGCTCTATTGGATGCTTTTAAAATTTTAAAACGAATTGAAATAAAGGAGGCCTATGTTGTTGCAGATCTTGGCTGTGGCGGGGGAGGGCATTTTGTTGCTCCACTTGCAAAAATGGTAGGTATCAACGGCAAGGTTTATGCCTTGGATGTTCAAAAAAGGGTTATTGAGGCAGTTGAGTCAAAGATGAAGTTCCAAAAGATACTGAATGTTGAGACAGTATGGTCAAATTTGGAAGTTTATGGTGCTGCCAAGATTCCCAATGAATCATGCGATGTAGTTGTTATTGTAAATGTTTTATTCCAAAACACTCAACACAGCACTATTATTAATGAAGCCACCCGCATGCTGCGCCCAGGAGGAAGGCTCGCAGTGATTGATTGGATGTCCTTGTCATCACCCTTTGGACCGCCTCTGAATCTGCGAATATCTCCTGAGAGACTTAAATCCATTGTATTCAATAGCGGGCTCCGCCTTTTTGACGAATTTGACGCAGGTAGCTATCATTACGTTGAAGTATTTAGAAAAGAATAGGAAATAAGTTTATAGGTTGTAGTTTGTAGTTTATAGGTTATAGTTTTATGGCGCTTAGTTCGTTTGAAGAACTTATTGTATGGCAGAAATCAATGGATCTAGTAGTTACTATTTACAAACTAACTGAATCTTTTCCTAGGGCAGAATTATTTGGACTCACATCACAAATGCGCAGATCGGCAGTTTCAATACCATCAAATATTGCCGAAGGTTCAAAGCGAGGCACTCGCAAGGACTTTCGTTCATTCTTATTGAACGCATACGGGTCTAGCGCAGAACTTACAACGCAGATCAAAATTGCGAAAAGAATTCACTTAGCGAGTGATGCAAATTTTACTGAAGCGGAAGGGCTTCTTGATGAAATAATGGGAATGCTGAATAAAATGAGCACCAGTCTACAAACTACAAACTACAAACTATAAACTCGATATGAATTTAGATCAGCTTTTTACCTTGCGTTATTGGATCACTACAAATCCAGGGACGTTATCACTGCCAACAGTTATCTCGTTTGGTATTTTCTTTTGTCTCTGTATTGCTGCGCCATTTCTTTTTACCCTTTACTATCGTACGCAAAAAAAAGTTCTTGCAAAGCCAGAAAAGCGCCTTATGCAAAAACTTAAAAGTATGTGCGTTACTATGGGTGGTCTTGGCTTAGTATGGCTAGCGTTTGCGTATGAAACATTACCAATACTTTCTGCAAGATTTTGGCTGCTGATTTTGATCGTATGTGCTGGCATTTGGATCTATGCAATTTACGGCTATGCCACAAAAGACATGAAGGAGCAACTCGAGCAAATAAAGCAGCGAGAGCAATTGAGTAAGTATATGCCACGGAAGTTGTAAGTTGTCCGCCAGAGGCGGATCAGCCTTGGGCTGATAAGTTCAAAGTTGTAGCCGATAAAATATATGGCTTCAGCAAAAAGTATCGTTGGACAGATTGGGGAGCAAGCGGCATGCGATTTCCTTTATAAAAAAGGCTATAACATACTGCAAAGAAACTACCGAGTTCCTGGCGGAGAGATAGATATTATCGTGCGGGACAAAGGAGAGATCATATTTGTTGAGGTAAAAGCACGTAGTTCAACTATCTATGGACACCCTGAGGAGAGTGTCCATTTTGTTAAGCAGAAAAAAATGGCTCGGGCAATTCGCTCCTACCTTTTGCGATACACAAGCGATCCGCCGTTCCGCATTGATATTATCGCCGTTATTATTTCAATGAATAAAGTCCAGCAAGTGCACCACATTCCAAATATCTTTTTTGAATTCGAGATCTAAGAACACTATAAATTATCCACTATAAACTACTCACTGATTTATACACATCTTTTACTGTACAGTCATCAAAAAAAGTGGTATACTCATGTTAGATTGTGGATTACTCATTCGCCCGCTTCTTCTTTATGTGGGCACTACAAGGTCGACCAATCATAAATTTATAAATATATAGATCTTTCTTAGAAGATCTCAAAATATACTATATGAAGCAAAAAATTCATTTATTGATAAGCAAGGTTAGCATTTTTTCAATTGTTTCCTCGCTTGTACTCTATAGTTTGGTGCCATTGGCTGCTAATGCAGCAAATTTTACGAATGTAAAGGATGTACTTACACGACTTAAGGATAATACGGCTGCTCAGCATACATTTACAATTACATATCCTGCCGCTTTCACTGGCGGAGAGATACTCCTTCTTGATTTGTCGCAGGCAACAACTGCGTGGCAAAGCCAGGCTACGACTTCATGGGATACGGGCGATATATCCGTATCTGGTGATGTACAAGGTGCATTTTCCGAAAACACAACATTCGGCACGGCAACAAATGCAAGCCCGTCACCATCAACACTAGGATCATTTACATGTACAACTGATACGAATGGATATGTTGCATATTCTATTGTGCAGACATCTACCCCCACAAATCCTTTACTTGGCATAAAAAGATGCGGCTCATCTGGTGGAACAGATGTGACACTTACTGTTACAGTAAGCACGGGTTTTACAAATCCGGATATAACTTCAAATGAGAGTGAGCTTATATCTGTATTAAATTATGCCAGCGGCGCAACGCTCGGCACAACAGCTCCTGAGTATGAAAGTACTCTTGCAGTTCCAATCGTGCTAGATGATGAAGTCGATACATCGGGAGCAGTGACTGCAGCTATGAGTTTCTATGTCGGAGCAGCTACTGATGCAAATTGCTCAGGCACATTTAACACAACGACAGCAGATACAAGCGTTGCGCTGGGCCAGATCGGCAATGGTTCTACTGCTAATCCATTTGCTGTGTCAAACGTAGCGAGCGTTTTTACAGGAGTGACTCCAAATGCGATTTGCACGCGTCTAGATACAAACGCGCAGGACGGGGCTACTGTGCAAGTATTTTCTGTAAATGCTGGCTTAAAATCAACTGCCGAGGACACAAGTGTTATTGTGAACAATGACGGCGATAATTCAACCTATCAAACTGAGGATTCTCAAGTCGCGACATCACAAGACAATGAATTTTATGGTTTATGTGTGATTGAGATTGGTGCGGGCAGTACTGTTGGTGGCACAGCCCCAACACTCACAATTGATGGAACATTTGCGGGCGCAAATGGGGGCAATGTTACCTCTGTGCAAAGTAACTGCACTGAAGCAGCAACAGCAAGCGGATCAAATTATACAGGGCAACTATCGGATGACGCACAAACTATTTGGTCAACAAATAAAGCATCGTACCAGTCATATGCGGAAATACTCGTAAAGGCAGGTGCTGATCTAGCAGTATCTGGCGGTACTCGTAATTCTGGCAATGGCCAGTATACCCCATCAGTTGGCGATTTAGCTGATCAAATTCGTTTTATTGCAACGGGTACTTTTTAAGGATACGCTCCTCAACATAATTAATCGCTAACCATGCTTGTCAATATGTTACAAAGGATACTCATAGGCATAGGTGTGCTGCTTTCAGTTTTTTTGCTGACAGCAGGCACAGCCAATGCCCTTAAAATACAGCCTCTTCTTATCGACGACCTGAACGTGAAACCAGGTTCAAGCTCTATAACAAAGATAAAACTTACTAACGACGAATCCGCATCACTAAAAGTTAAGGCAAATTTTTATGATGTCGAACCAGGATCGGATGAAGGCGGGAGCGTCCTGTATTCAAACAGGAGTCAGGATTCTACACTTTCAAACTGGATCAATTTAAATGGTTTAGATGAATTTGTTCTTGAGCCGGGCCAATCGAAAGAGGTAAAACTAATCGTTTCGGTTCCTGTTGGCGCATCGCCCGGAGGACATTACGCGCTTCTTTCATGGGGTGCCGCGGGAGTGGCTCCAGGAAAGAATTCCGTTGGAGTAAGTGGTGAAGTTGGGACGAATATTGCCCTCAATGTTCCCGGTAATGTTACTGAAAAAGGGGACATTATCTCATTCGGAACAATCGATAAGGCATCGAAGTACGAGCGACTACCGATTGAGTTCTCGCTCAGAGTGGGCAACAGTGGAAATCGCCACTTTAAGCCAAAAGGAGTAGTTTCCATTCAAGATATGTTTGGGCGTTCTGTTACAACCCTTAATGTGAATGACAGCAGTAGAAATGTTTTGCCGAAAACTATCCAGGAATTTAAGGCGCAATGGAATGATGGGTTTGCGTTTGGAAAATATACGGCGGTTGCGAGCATTGCAATGGGCGGTGCAGGAAGTGCCTCGGCAAATTATGAGTTTTGGGTGCTCCCAACGGGACTCTTAGTGCTTTGGCTCGTCATAGCAGTTGTAGTTGTCATTATCCTTGCGATGCTCATTAAGAATATGATGAGCTCAATGAAGAAGCAGTAATCAGTTTATAGCTGATAGTGAGTAGTTTGTAGATTGATTGAGAAAAACCCTCGTGTTGAATATACGAGGGTTTTTTGATATTCTTACTATGAAAATTGATTTTCATGAAAAAGAAATCACTTGATGTATTTCGTTTTTTGCTATCCGTGTTTCTGATGGCTTTTTTCATATTTAACCTGCAACCTTCCCAGAGTTTTTCTTTAAGTTTAAAACTTAAAAGCGATACGCTCACAAGATTAAAACAAGGCGTTGCGGCAAATCATAAAGTGCAATTTCGTGCCGCATCCACGATAAATAGCGGCAATATAGTTATATATTTTGGTGAGGTTGTTGCAGACAAAAAAAATGTAATTGCAAGTGATGTGCACCTTCTTTACGGGGCACATGGCCTAGAAGCTGAATATCTTGTGCAGGCAGATCCTGGAAATGGCATTTGGGGCGCGGCTTTTTCTTTGAACGGCACATCGACAGTTCTTACTATGAGCTACCCAACATCAAATGGCGTGCCTGTCAATGTTGGGAATAATGTGATCATTGGCATTGGTACGGACCCTAAAGTTGATACTCCTCCTGTTGCAATAAATCAGGCACAGCAGAATAACAATCAGAATAATCAAATTTTTGCTAAGGAACAGCAACAGCAACCCGAACCAGTTATAGAGCTCGTTCCATCTGAGCAAGCGAAGGATATTTCTCAGGATCAAAAAAATCAGCTTCTCAATTCCCTTTCCGGAATTCAGAAATATATTAATGAGCAGCTTGCTAAACTCCGCAATCTTACTGAGAGAAGAAGCGTTGAAACGCATCCGGAAAGTGCCCCTGCGATTGTAGGTAGCGCTCCATCCCAACAGCAAGAAGCTGTAAGCAGTTCTGAGAGCAATAAGAAACAAGGGTCTGATAAAAAATTAGAGGCGCCACTGTGGTCCTGGGGAGGAGTTTCTCCAAGCGATTCAGATTTACAAAATAACGATCGAAAATATCTTATTACACTCGCAAATCCCATTACGGCAATCCTTGATACACTAAGGGAAAATACTGTAGCTCTCGAACGTCCTGATGGTGGCAGGCTTGATATATTTGTGCCTACAGCTGTACTGTCTGGAACCAACAATATTTCTCTTGTTGTGAAGCCGCTTACGCTCGAGCAGTCAAAGGAATGGTCGAAGCTACGTCTCGAGGGAACAAAACGGCCAATGCTTGCGCAGGTGTTTGTTGTCACTGCCCTTGACGACCTGGCTCAGCCAGTCTTACAGCTTGAAAAACCAATTAAATATAACTTTCATTTTACACAAAAGGAGATTGAGGAAGAAGGTATTGATCCTCATACGTTGGAGGTATACTCATGGGATGCTGAAGATGAAGTGCTTCAACGGGAGCCATCAACAATCGATTTAGAATCGAACGTTGTAAGTGCGAGCATCTACCACCTCACCACGTTTCTTCTGCTCGGTGAAACTCAAAAAACAGCCGGCATCCAAAAAGGAACGTCAGGTATTGCTGTTATTCCATCTGTTGTGCTTCCTCGAATCGCAAGCGATATAAAGAGCGAAGGATTTGGTTTGGCCAATACTGCCACATCTGAAACAATCACTTTTGCAGGGAGTGATTTTTACACAACACCAAATACCCGACTTTCTTTTTGCATTCAAAAAAAGATCTTTCCAAAACCAGTAAAAAATATCACATTGCTTGTTGACGCATTTCCCAATCACTTTATCTTTAACCAAGACAAGGGATGTTATTCAGCCATCATGGTAACGCCGATCGTACAGAGCAAGAAAACAGTAACGATTAAGATCGTCTATGCCGATGACCAAGTACAGATTATGAAGTATCGGCTCAATGTGATAGCATCCGAGCTGCAATTGAAAGTCCTATCGGTCGTTGCTCCGCGCGTACAAGAGGCACGAGTTGCTGTCCATGCCGTAAACAAACAGGTGGAGCAAGCGGTAGTAACAACGCAACCAGTATTGCAAACAACAGCTATTGCAACAGGCGCTGGCGTGACAGCGTTGAACCCAACGATTATTTCAAACTCCTTAAACTGGTATCACTACTTTAATCATTTTCTCTCTGCCATGCTTTCGGCACTTGGTTTGCGAAAGCGCCGCCGTCCATGGGGCTTGGTGTACAACGCCATTACCAAAATGCCGATCGATTTAGCAATTGTTCGTCTCTTTAGTGCATCAAACTCTAAGCTGATTGAGACGCAGGTAAGCGATAAAGAGGGGCGCTTTAGTTTTATTGCATCTCCAGGAGAGTACATGATAACGATAACGAAGCCTCCATTTATTTTTCCCTCAAAGATCGTGCAGGGCGATAAGGACGGGGAATATGCGGGCGTGTATCACGATGCAAAGATACGCATTACCAATGTATCCGAGACCATGAATTTGAGTATTCCACTTGATCCGCCAAACCCAAAAGACGAGAGATTAAAAAAATCATTTCTCGATGTTGTAAAGAATCTCGCTCGTAATTATTCTGGCGCATCCTTGGCATTGAGTCTTGTCGTGAGTATTGTCTTAGCATTGTATGCGCCAAGTGTACTTAACTCAGCGCTTCTTCTTGTTAACTCACTCTTTGTCATAAGTCAGTCTCTTCTCTCGACACGTAAAGAAAAAGAATGGGGAACAGTGTTTGATACATTGAGTTTTGAGCCAGTCCCATTGGCTGCTATAAGCATGATCAATGCAAAAGAAGGCAAGCTCTTACGCACACGCCTTTCTGACTACGTGGGGCGGTTTAGTTTCTTGTCGCCTCCGGGTGAGTATGCGCTTGTTGTGATGAAAGAAGGATACGCGTTTCCCCCAGCACGGGTTTCAAAAAGTAAAAAGTATAAAGAGGTATACCTAGGCGGGAAATTTATTGTAAAGAAAAAGAAGGCGTTGGTGAAGACCAATATTCCATTAGAGAAACGCATAATTCGTAATTCCTGATTCTTAATTCAAGCATGAGTATCAAAAGCAAAACGATGTATTGGGTGTTGGCAATCGTGTATGGATTGTTTGTTTTGAGTCTTCAAAAAGTTCATGCTGCACCCATAACCTTTACCGCCGTTCGACTTTCAACGCCAGTTTCAAATGCGTATTCGAATTATACTATCGCGTTTCGCTCAGTTTCTGGCATGTCGTCTGGTTCGATCACCATTGATGTAAGTCAGGTAGCGTCAAGCTTTGCTAATCTTGGGTATCAAGACATTGACTTGATGTATGGTGCAACACAGGCAACACTTGGGGCGGCAGCAGCAGATGGTGTCTGGGGAGTGAGTATTGACTCAACGGCAAAAAGCATTGCCTTTACATATCCGACTGCAAATGGAACTGCCATTGCCGCAGGAACAATCGTGATTATTAAAATAGGAAACCATACAACATACCAGTCTATAGGTAGTGTACGCATGGTGAATACTGGTGGTCTTGGAGCACAAAATATAGCAATCAGCGCTGGAATAGATTCAGGTAACGCTACTGTAACATTGGTGAGCGCCGTAACGCCAAATACGCAAATGGTCAATGGAGCCGCAGGAAATAGCAAAATAATAACAATTATTGCGGGTAATGATAGCGGTACACTTGCCATCCCCTTGCTTCCAGAGGATTCAATCGCAGTATCTGCCGCAAGACAAAATCGAGGAACAGTTGTGGGTGGTATCTTTGCGCCCACAAATCTTTCAGCTGTTTCGAACAAGGAAAATGAAGTATTGCTCACATGGAAAGATAATTCGACAATTGAGAGGGGTTATATTATTGAGCGAAAAAATGTGAGCGCTAAAATACCGGAAGACTATCGTGAAATAGGATTGACCACTGAGAACATTCAGGAGTACGTCGATAAAAGTGTTGATTCTGAAACAACGTACGAATATCGAATCAGAGCTTTTAATGAGGTGTTTCTTAGTAATTATTCCATTGCAATCGTTACGACAATTAAAAAAGCGTATGTAGCATTTCCACTATTGCCGCCGCCGCCTACCGTCTATGTGCCGCCTAAACCCCAAGTCCCTAGTACTGAACAACCAAGGGAAATTCCGATTCCATCTAACGTGAGTTCATTAAGCGGTAATGCAAGCGATGCAACCGTTGAGTTACGATGGATAAATCCTCGCGATCCCGAACTTGCATACATCCAGATTCAGTGGAGTGATATTGCGTTTCCGCAAAGTCCCGATGATGGTGTAACAGTCATGAAGAAGATGGCGGAATTTTTTGTTGATAAAGGACTTGAGAACGGTAAGCCGAGTTTTTATACTGTCTTTGCCGTAAATTCGTATGGCAAGTATTCGAGCGGCGCGTATACCGTCCACACGCCTCTTGAACCGCCTCGGCCACTTTCATTGCCGAGTATTCCCACAGCGCCTCAACCGATCAGCAGCCCGCATGTACAACCTGCGGCGCCAAGCACTTCCCAAGGACACGTGTCTCCACCTGTTCCTGCACAGGATTCTGGTACCGCCATTGAGCAACTCAAACCAGTTACCATAACCCTTGATAGAACTGTCACGAAAGAATTCCAATCCGAGGCGCGCGCAACTATTACCGCGAAAAATATCGACTCGACAAAGGAGATAAACAGCCTTACGGTTGATATTCCACCAAAAACCATTGATGGGCAATACCAGGTAAGCATTTCTCCTCGATCGCTTGATCAAGTGAAGCTTCTTGATGATCAAACTCTTTTTCCTATTGGGAAAATAGTGCCTGGAGAAATCTTCTACCAGGTGCAATTGCGCCAGAAAGGCGATATTGTGAAGAAGTTCGCCAAGTCGGTGGTGCTGCGATTCAAATATGGAAAGACCCTCTCAAAAGCAGTTGACGAAAAAACACTTAAGGCACACTACTGGGATGCACAAACTAAATCATGGATCCCAGTTGATTCAGAAGTTGATACAGTAAAAAAAGAAGTACGCGCAACCGTGAAACACTTTACCGTGTATACTCTGATTGGGGAACCCTCACCCGCATTGAAAGCGACGAAAAAAAATCCGTATACGGTAGTGACAAGAACCGATATTTCAAAACCAAAACCTGTTACGTTTCAGCTGCAAGATATCTTAGAGCGCGTTGCGAATACTTCAATGACAGGTTCAAAACTTGTTGTGGAACGAAGCGGCACTCTTCGTTTGTGTGTAAGTGAGGCACTTTTTCAGAACAAAGTGCTTTCTATGACAGCTCAGATCGGCACCTCGCGTTATTTGCTTGTGCCAGATGAGACGGCCAAGTGTTTTACTGGAAATCTCATCGCTCCTTCTGTGCTTGGTGTATATCCATTTACAATTAAAGTTGTTTATGGAGATGATGTTGTCCAAACAAAAGAATTTACATTAGAAGTTATTGACCAGCATATTCAGGAAGTGGCACCCGTTGGAGTGAAAGAAACTGCAGAACTCTCGCCAATGCTTGCCTTTCTCCTCGGTGATGCAATTCTTTTATGCCTTATAGCAACCGGAGTGCTTTTTACCATTACTCGCAGGATATTTGAGTCTGGAGAAAAGAGGTCTTGACGATTTTAGAGATTTGGACTATACTCAAGATCATTGATAAGGATAGTTTACACTGTCCTTTTTTCTTTATTTAAACTATCCCCTACACCCTCAACCCTATACCCTAAATAGTATGAACAACCCCATCGCTTCAGCAATAAAACTTATTTCAGACGAAAAAGGTATTCCCCAAGAGGAGGTCATTGCCGCGCTTGAAGCTGCCTTGGCAGCTGCGTATCGAAAGGATTTCGGTGAAAAAAATCAAAATATCAAGGTTGAGTTTGATATCAAGACGGGCGCTATTCATGTGTTTGATGTAAAAACGGTTGTCGAAGATATTGAGGAAGATGAACTGCAAGAGGTTATTGATGAGGAAGGAGCGTCAGTACATAGCGAAGAAGTCCAAGAGGATGGTGAAGAAAAAAAACACTTCAACCCCAAGACGGAGATTATGATTTCAGAGGCGCGGAAAAGTCACTTCGATGTTGAAATCGGCCAGGAAATAAAAACGGAGTTGCGCGCGCCTGATCTGAGCGAGTTTGGCCGTATGGCAGCGCAAACAGCAAAACAAGTACTTATTCAAAAAGACCGCGAAGCAGAACGGAACATTCTTTTCTCAAACTTTAAGGATAAGGAAGATACAATCGTGATTGGCGTTGTCCAACGCCGTGAAGAACATCGTGCGCTTGTGGATCTAGGAAAGGTAACCGCGATACTGCCAGGTTCTGAGCAAATTCCGCGCGAACGATACATGCCAAACGATCGGCTCAAGGTGTATGTAGTCTCGGTCAATTCGGCAGCACGCGGGCCGGAGATTATTGTTTCTCGCGCGCACCCACATATGGTGAGAAAAATTTTTGAAAATGAAATTCCAGAAGTTGCAAGCGGCGCTATCGAGGTGAAGGCAGTGAGTCGCGATGCGGGACAGCGTTCAAAGGTTGCGGTGGTTTCTCATCAGGAAAATATCGATCCAATCGGTTCGTGTATTGGCCAGCGTGGTAGCCGTATTCAGACGATCATCTCTGAGCTTGGTGGAGAAAAAATCGACGTGATCCAATATGATGAAGATCCTAACAGTTTTATTGCCAACGCGCTTTCTCCAGCAAAAATTGAATCCATCACATTGCATGCTGAAAACAAAACAGCGTATGTGTCAGTTGCTTCAGATCAGTTGTCTCTCGCGATAGGCAAACAAGGACAGAATGTACGGTTGGCATCACAGTTGACGGGATGGAATATTGAAGTTCAGTCAAAGGGAGTTGAAGAAGAAGATGACTTTGACAACCAAAAAGAAGCTGCGTCTGATGAAGCACAAGAAGAATTCGAGCAGGAAATTCCAACCGACGAGTAATACAAGCTTATAGCTGTCAGCTTTCAGCTGACAGAATTATTGTATCAATAGACTAAAAAATAATTTATTCATAATATATACTTCGTAACTTATACTTCGTAACCTTATAAATACTACAAGCTATAAGCTACAAGCTAATAATGTATGTCACCTGAGCTGATTTTTGCCATTCTGGTAAGTATAGCAACACTTTTGTACGGCGCAGTTCTTATCAAGGTCATTCTCGATAAACCAGCCGGTAATGAAAAAATGCAGAGTATTGCCCTTGCAATTCAAGAAGGCGCAAAAGCCTATTTGAACAGGCAGTATCGAACCATTTTTGTTGTTGCAATTATCGTCGCACTTCTCATTGGATACTTTCTCGGATGGCAAACAGCAGCAGCCTTTATTGTGGGCGCTGTTTTATCTGCACTCGCCGGATACATCGGTATGAATATTTCAGTGCGAGCCAATGTACGCACGGCGCAAGCAGCAACTGTTGGAATGGAGCAAGCCCTTGATGTAGCAGTCAAGGGAGGTCTTGTCACTGGACTTTTGGTTGTTGGCCTCGGTCTGTTGGGGGTTGCTACCTTTTACGCTGTTACCCAGAACGTCCAGTACTTGATTGGTTTAGGATTTGGCGGAAGTCTTATTTCGGTATTTGCTCGTTTGGGCGGCGGTATTTTCACTAAAGCCGCGGACGTTGGCGCAGATCTCGTTGGTAAAGTTGAGGCAGGTATTCCGGAAGATGATCCTCGAAATCCAGCCGTGATTGCAGACAACGTTGGCGATAACGTTGGCGACTGCGCAGGTATGGCGGCTGACTTATTTGAAACATATGCGGTAACAGCTGTTGCAACGATGCTTTTAGGAACGTACGTTTTCACGCACTTTGAAGCAGCCGTTCTCTATCCGCTTGTCATCGGAGCGCTTTCTATTGTGACAACGGTTATCGGAGGATTTTTCATTCGTTTGGGAAAGAAAAAGAATATCATGAACGCGCTCTATAAGGGATTGATTGTAAGCGGCGTGTTATCGGCTGTTGCACTGTACCCCATCACTATGAATATGATGATGGGTAATGGTATGTACAACCCGATATCCATCTATATTGCAGCCTTGATTGGATTTGCGGTAACAGCGGCATTTGTCATTATTACCGAGTATTATACGTCAACAAAGTATAGTCCTGTCCGCTCGATCGCTTGCGCGTCGCAGACAGGCCATGGTACAAACGTCATAGAGGGTCTGGCTGTTTCCATGAAGTCAACAGCTTTACCGGTTCTTGTCGTTGTTTTTGGTATTTTAGGCGCCTATCACTTCGCAGGCCTTTATGGAATAGCAGTTGCAGTGATGTCAATGCTTTCAATGGCTGGCATTATTGTTGCTATCGATTCATACGGCCCGATCACCGATAATGCTGGCGGCATTGCCGAAATGGCGCAGCTGCCAAAATCTGTTCGCGATATTACTGATCCACTTGATGCCGTAGGCAATACTACCAAAGCAGTTACGAAGGGGTACGCCATTGGTTCGGCTGCCTTGGCAGCGCTCGTGCTTTTTGCTGACTTTACTCACTCGCTCTCTCTGATTCCTGGGGGAAATACCATTCAATTTCTTATCGATGACCCCAACGTTCTCGTTGGCCTGCTGATTGGAGGATTGCTTCCCTATCTCTTTGGCGCGTTTTCGATGGAAGCTGTTGGGAAAACTGGTGGTAAAGTCGTTGAAGAGGTTCGACGCCAGTTCCATGAGATCAAGGGTATTATGGAAGGTACGGCAAAACCAGAATATGGAACCATTGTTGATATTGTTACCCAGGCCGCCATCAAACAGATGATCGTGCCAGCGCTCTTGCCAGTACTTGCACCGCTCATCGTATGGTATTTCCTCGGATTTGGCGCTCTCGGCGGCATGTTGGTAGGATCAATTGTTACGGGATTTTTCGTTGCAGTTTCCATGACATCGGGCGGAGGCGCGTGGGATAATGCTAAAAAATATATTGAAGAAGGAAACTTCGGAGGCAAGGGCTCCTTTGCTCACCAAGCAGCAGTTACCGGAGATACGGTTGGCGATCCATATAAGGATACCGCAGGCCCCGCTATCAATCCAATGATTAAAATAATCAACATCGTCGCATTGCTCATTGTTACGATGCTTGCAAAATAGAAAGCTACCACCTATCCACCAAAGGCGGACCCGCCTCAGGCGGGCAAACTATAAAC
>JACQRZ010000026.1 GCA_016206235.1 Candidatus Uhrbacteria bacterium | reverse complement strand
CGGGCGCCTCTGGCGGAGAAATTGATAATTAGGAATTTTTATTTTCGAATATTTCACCTTTATAAATCCAAACCTTTACACCAATAGTTCCTTGGGTGGTGTGTGCCGTGCCTCTGCAATAATCAATATTGGCGCGAAGGGTGTGAAGCGGAACCTTACCCCATGAGAGCATCTCCTGGTTTGCAATTTCAGCGCCATTCAACCGACCACCAACCATAACCTTTACGCCTAATGCGCCGCTCTTTTGCACGCGATCAATAACCGATTTTAATACTCGGCGGTATGGCATACGTTTTTCTATATCTTCAACCATGCCCAAGACAACCAACTGCGCATTCATGCCGGGCTTGTCGACTTCAATGACATTGAGGTTGATTGCCGACTTTTTTGAAGCAAAAAATTTCTGTTTGATCTTTTTTTTCAGCTCATCAATACCTGCGCCCTGGCGTCCAATAATAACTCCCGGTTTTGCTGAATGGATCAGGACGGTGATTGCATTGCGTGTTCGTTCAATTTCAATACGGGCAATGCCAGCTCCTTTCAACTCTTTTTCAAGAAACTTTTTGATCGCCAAATCAGTTTTAAGATTTTCAGCAAAATCACGCCCACGTGCGAACCACTTTGAGTCCCACGGAAAGAGAACGCCTGTGCGAAAAACTTTTGGATTAACTTTTTGTCCCATAACTATTTCTTAGATTCTTTCGTTGTTTTTTCTTTTTTATTTTTGCTCTTTGTTTCGGATTTTCCGCCTGAGGCGGACCAGCCTTTGGCTGGCGTTCGTACTTCGGATTTTTTCTCTTCCTTTTCTCCAAGTACAACCGTGATATGGCAGGAATGCTTCTTAATTGGCGCTGCTCTTCCAAATGCGCGTGGACGCCATCGTTTCAGCTGAGCTCCCTGATCAACATAGGCCTTCTGCACAATCAAATTACTCTCTTCTGCCTGAAAATTATGCTGGGCATTGGCAAGCGCCGAAAGAAGAACCTTTCTCACAGGCAACGCTGCCGCACGCACAATCTGCTGCAATTGGTCGAGCGCGGTTTGCACATCACGTCCGCGAATAACATCAACGACTAAGCGAACTTTTCGCGCTGACATTCGAATATTTTTTGCTTTTGCTGTTATCTGCATATAACGTTATTTTTTCGCTCCGCTCTGGGTTTCTTTCACTGCTGCCGACGCTTTGGCTGCTGCTGCCTGCTCTTGCTCTTTTTGCATCTTACCACCGTGGCGGACAAACTTTCGTGTTGGCGAAAATTCACCCAAACGATGGCCAACCATATTCTCTACGACCACAACAGGAATGTGTAATTTTCCATTATGGACTCCGAAGATAAATCCTACCATTTCTGGCACAATCATGCTATCTCGTGACCATGTTTTGATGACCGTTTTATCGCCAACGCGAAGCTTTGCAATCTTTTTGAGAAGACGCTCGTCAACGTACGGGCCTTTTTTCAAACTTCGTGACATAATTTTAGCTGCTAGCTTTTAGCTTCTAGCTGTTAGCTTTTAAGATTGAATATTTGTTTTTCAACCCTAGAAGCTAGAAGCTAGTCACTAGAAGCTTGGTTACTTCCGCCTTTTGATAATAAACTTATTTGACCATTTCTTCTTCTTTCTCGTGCGCACGCCAAGTGCTGGTTTTCCTTTTGGTGTCTTTGGAGACTTCAAACCAATTGGCTGATTTCCTTCTCCGCCACCATGAGGGTGATCAACCGGATTCATTGCTTTTCCGCGAACCGATGGACGCCATCCTAAAAGCCTCTTTCGTCCTGCTTTTCCAAGGCGGATATGACGGTTATCTGCATTTCCAACCTGGCCTATCGTTGCCATACATGAGGCAATAAATGTTCGAACCTCACCAGACGGAAGCTTTACTTGTGCCGTGTTTCCTTCAAGAGCCATGAGTTGGGCACTTAACCCCGCAGATCGAATAAGCTGTGCTCCTTGCTCTGGAAAGAGTTCAAGCGCATGAATCATCATGCCAACAGGAATGATAGAAAGTGGCAATCGGTTGCCTGGCTTGATTTCTGCTTCTCTTTGAGATGATACTACTTCTTCGCCTACCGTAAGACCGACAGGTGCAATGATATATGCTTTCTCTTTGTCAGGATACTCAAGAAGCGCTATGCGCGCTGAACGGTTTGGATCATATTCAATAGCTGTCACCTTTGCGGGTATGTCAAACTTCTTCCGCTTAAAATCAATGATGCGGTAATAGCGCTTTACGCCACCGCCACGATGACGAACGGTAATCTTTCCCTGGTTGTTGCGCCCCGCCTTTTGCTTCTTGATAACAATAAGGCTCTTTTCTGGTTCTGACTTTGTAATTTCAACAAAATCTGAAACGCTTGATTTGCGCCTGCCAGGACTGGTTGGATTGTAGACTCGAATACCCATATTCTAGCTTTTAGCTGCTAGCTTTTAGCTGCTAGCTTTCAAGACTGAAGTGTTTTCAATCCTAGAAGCTAGAAGCTAATCTCTAGAAGCTAGTATGTATCTATCTTTTCGCCTTTTTTAAGAATAACAATGGCTTTTTTCCAATCTTTGCGTTTTCCTGCCACACGTCCGTAGCGTACCTGTTTTCCTTGCTGAACAACCACATTCACTTTTTTTGGCATGATCCCATAAATATTGTAAAACGCCTTTTTGATATCGATTTTGTTCACATTCTTTGCCACTTCAAACAAGTACGTGCCACTTACCACTGACTTTTCGGTAATGATGGGCCTTAGAAGCGCTGCGTACTCTTTCACATTATACTTTCTGCTTGCCATCTTTTTCATCTGAAAAGCTGCCTTTTCTTCGGATGCTTCGGCCTGCTTTTTTTCCTCCTCTTTTTCCTTCAATACGAAATCGGTTGAAGCCTCCTTCACTTCCTTTTCATCTATATCCTTCTTTTTTTTATTAAACAATCCCATAGTTTCTAAACACTAAAAACTAATCACTCGTCACTGGCTTAGCATATCGCTTTTCAATGACATCAATACTTGTCAGCGGCGCTACAATTGAGGTGCTCTTTACCAAATCGATCACATTAAGATTTTCAACTGGCACCACCGTGACAAAGGATACATTTGAAAAACTCTTCTTTGAAACACTGTCATTTTTGGGTGAAAGAAACGCGATTTTTTCTGACTTCTTCTTGGTAAGAATAAGTGGTAATTTTTTTAACAAAGCAAATGCCTCTTTTGTCTTCGCGTTGCTTGGGGCAAAGGTATCGATAAGAATCAACTTACCTGTCTGAGCTTTTTGCGCAAGTGCCATACAGAGCGCTTTCTTTTTCACTTTTTTGTTGATCTTCATTGAGTAGTTACGATCAGTGCGAGGGCCAAACACTATTCCTCCACCGCGCCAGATTGGTGATCGAATTGAACCGTGACGTGCGCGTCCTGTACCCTTTTGCTTCCATGGCTTCTTTCCTCCACCGCGCACTTCTCCGCGCGTTTTGGTGTGCGCGTAGGTACCACGCTCATTTGCAGCCTGCACAACAACGGCAAAATGCAAAAGTTCGTCTTGCACAGAAATACCAAACACGTCTGGCGAAAGCTCCCGTGTCGAAACTTTTTCGCCTTCCATGTTATATACATCGACAATCATTTTTTCTGCTGTTGCTGCCATAATTAAGTGTTAAGTGTTGAGTGTTGAGTGTTGAGCATTATTTCTTCTTCGCTCTTCACTTATCACTCATCACTCGTTAGCTTTGTTTTACTTCACCTGTTCCCTCGTCTACATTAGAATCTTGAGGCTCATCTTCCGATGCTAAGGGCTGGCTTTCTTCGCTGTCTTCATGCGCAACTTCTTCCTGAGGACTTCCTGGCACTTGAGCTGCTTGTGCAATCTGGTCATCCGATGAGGTGATGGTATGCTGCATACCTGCCTGGTCCTCAACTTCTTTCACGGCCTCTTCAGTTGCAGCTCCACCTTCTGCGTCGGGCATTTCAGGCTTTGCTTCTTCCTCGTCTTGTTCATCTTGTTGATTTACAACTTCGATTGCTGGTTTTTTACATTCGAGGGGTCCTTCTGCGCAAATCTGCACTAATCCTCCGCGTGGACCTGGCACTGCGCCTTTGAGATACACAACACCGTTTGTTTCGTCAATATCAACAACCTCCAGATTTTTTACAGTAACTCGATCGCCGCCCATGCGGCCTGCCATACGTAATCCTTTGAACACACGCTGGACTCCGCCTGATCCGATTGACCCAGGCATACGCTCTTGGTCCTTATGACCGTGAGACGTTGGGTGGCCGTGGAAATGATGGCGCTTTACAACACCAGCAAATCCCTTTCCTTTGGAGATGCCAATCACTTCAACCTGCTCTCCTTTTTTGAACTGAGAAAGATCAACAACATCGCCAAGCGTAATACCTTTCGCAGCCCCGCGCACTTCGCTAAGATACTGAAATCCGTTGGACTTCTCAAATGAAGCTGCCCTCTTCATATGTCCTTGCAACGCCTTAGAAACATTCTTCTTTGTGCTAAATCCAAGCTGCACTGCTTCGTATCCGTCTTTATCGGCGGTTTTCACTTGGGTAACATAACACGGGCCCGCCTGAATAGCAGTCACGGGACACACCTGGCCATTCTCTTGAAACCTTTGTGACATCTCAATTTTTTTACCCAAGATACATTTCATACCCGCCTAAATTTCGAATAAAACATTTATTACCTTTCTTTGTTTAATCTTTTCAGATACTCTTTCTTCTTCGATACCCGCTTTTGGTCGAAACTTAGGCGGGCATACTTTTAATAAAAAACCGTAAGTCATTAAGACCCCGGTTTTTTCGGGTATTTCTTAAAAACTTTTTGTGAATGGTATCTTATAACGATCAGTAACTCCTGTTCATCTTCTCTGCCAATGGACACTTTCCTGAATCGCGCCGTAGCTGTTAGCGAAGGCGGATAAAGAGTTATCCAAGGTCAGAAAAAACTACTACAACATTTTTATTTCTAGATCAACTCCTGCCGGCAGACTCAAGCTTGTCAGAATGTCTGTTGTTTTTGATGTTGGCTCTAGAATATCGATCAACCGCTTGTGAACACGCATTTCATACTGGTCTTGCGCGTCCTTATGAACAAAGGTTGATTTCAATACCGTGTACTTTCGCTTTTCTGTTGGCAACGGAATAGGGCCTCGAACTGCTGCACCACTCCGCATAACTGCATCAATAATACTCGACGCTGACTGATCAATAATTTTATGATCATATGCGCGAAGCTTGATACGAATGCGTGGTGCTTCGATACTATCCTTCCCTGATTTTACAGAACGATCAGACATTCTACCTTCTCCCTATTCCTCCTTATTTATGAATCTTAGTTACAACACCTGCACCAACGGTCAAGCCACCTTCACGGATCGCAAAACGCTGCTTCTCTTCCAGTGCAACTGGGGCAATAAGCTTGATGTTGAGGTTTACCGTATCACCCGGCATAACCATTTCAGTCCCCTCTGGAAGCACAATCTCACCGGTAACATCGGTTGTACGGATATAAAACTGCGGTTTATATCCCTTGAAAAATGGCTTATGGCGTCCACCTTCTTCTTTTGAAAGAATATACACCTCTGCCTCAAATTCGGTATGTGGGTTGACTGAACCAGGCTTTGCAAGCACCTGTCCGCGCTCAACTTCATCTTTTTTAGTACCACGAAGCAAAAGACCTGCATTGTCACCAGCACGTCCCTCATCAAGCTGCTTGTTAAACATTTCAATACCGGTAATCGTGGTTTTTACCGTGTCGCGCAAACCAACAATTTCAACTTCTTCGCCAACTTTGATAATGCCGCGTTCAATTCTGCCAGTAACAACTGTTCCGCGTCCTTCAATAGAGAAGATGTCTTCAATTGGCATCAAAAAGGGCTTATCGGTTTCGCGAACAGGCTCTGGAATGTACTCATCCAGTGCCTTGATAAGATCGAGAATTGGCTTTGCTGCCTCTTCATTGCTTGGGTTTTCAAGTGCCTTCATTGCTGAGCCGCGGATAATGGGGGTTGTGTCACCCGGAAACTCGTACTTCTTTAAAAGATCCCGCACTTCTTCTTCTACCAAATCGATAAGTTCTGGGTCCGATACTGCGTCAACTTTGTTTAAAAAAACAACAATGTATGGCACACCAACCTGGCGAGCAAGCAAGATGTGTTCGCGCGTCTGTGGCATTGGACCATCTGTTGCGGCCACCACTAAAATAGCGCCATCCATCTGTGCAGCGCCGGTAATCATATTTTTGATATAGTCGTGGTGTCCTGGACAGTCAACGTGCGCATAGTGGCGAGTGGCGCTCTGGTATTCAACGTGAGCAGTGTTGATGGTAATACCACGCGCTTTTTCTTCAGGAGCTGCGTCAATTTGATCAACTGATTTGTCCTGTGCGATGTATCCATGCGCGCCAAGAACCTTCAAAATAGCCGCTGTCGTGGTAGTCTTGCCATGATCGACATGGCCGATTGTTCCAACATTAATATGTGGTTTAGAACGGTCAAATTTTTCTGCCATACGATTTTTTCAAAATATGAAAGTTAAATTGCTTTAGAAGTAAATAAAAAAACGCTAAAAGTATCTATGAGCGACGTTTGCTATCGTATCACTTTTTCCACCCTCTGTCAACTAACCTTTTCGCTCTCTCTTTCTTCTCATAACGCAGTCTTGCCATTGTATTTCACTGTTCAACTATTGTCAAGCAAAAAAATGGCATGAAGACACTCTAAAAAGCTTTTTATTTAAAGCTTTTCTAGAACTAACTCAAAAGCTATCAACAACTGATTTGCTGTTCGCCCTCGCCAAGGCTACCGCGTAACGAAGGTGAATTATTTGTTTTTCGTTGTAATGCTCTCCAGAACGTTTCGAGGCACTTCTGCATAATGATCAAATTCCATGCTATAACTTGCCCTACCTTGGGTCATGGAACGCAACTGAGTCGCATAGCCAAACATTTCGGCCAAAGGCACATATGCGTCAATCACTTTGACCCCCATGCGTTCTGTCATTTCACGGATTTGACCACGTTTTGAATTGAGGTCTCCAATCACATCTCCCATAAACTGTTCTGGCGTTACCACTTCAACTTTCATAAGAGGCTCCAATAATGTCAGCTGCGCCTTTTTGCATGCGTCTTGGAATGCAAATGATCCGGCAAGCTTAAATGCTGCTTCAGATGAGTCAACCTCATGATAGGATCCGTCATAGACGGTTGCTTTTACGTCAACGACCGGATAACCAACAAGAATTCCTCGCGAAAGAGTCTCTTTAATGCCTTTTTGAATCGCGGGAATATATTCCCGCGGAATTGCGCCGCCCTTCACCTCATCAACGTACTCAAAACCCTTTCCTCGCTCAAGAGGCTCAACACGAAGCCAACAATGGCCGTACTGTCCACGTCCACCAGACTGCCGAATATACTTTCCCTCTCCTTCTGCTTGCTTGAGAATAGTTTCTTTATAGGCAACCTGAGGGCGACCGACATTTGCCTCAACTTTGAACTCACGCTTCATGCGATCGACAATAATTTCCAGATGAAGCTCTCCCATACCCGAAATAATCGTCTGAAGGGTTTCTTCATCGGTGCGGACACGGAACGTTGGGTCTTCTTCAGATAGCTTTGAAAGGGCCACGCCCATCTTTTCCTGGTCTGCCTTGGTTTTTGGCTCAATAGCAACAGAGATAACGGGTTCAGGAAAGGTAATTGACTCAAGAACAATCGGATGATCAGGATCACACAACGTGTCTCCGGTAAATGTCTGCTTTAAACCGACACCTGCTCCGATTTCTCCCGCATAAATCTCTTCTACCTCTTCTTTTGCATTCGCATGCATTCGCACAATACGGCCAATACGCTCTTTTTCTCCTGTAGTGGTGTTCAACACATACGAACCAGATTTCAGCGTGCCGGAATAGACACGGAAGAAGCACAGTTTTCCAATGAAGGGATCTGCGGCAATCTTAAATGCAAGAGCAGAAAATGGCTCGGAGTCGTTTGTTTGGCGAACAATCGGCGTTTCTGGATCGTCAGGATGAAATCCGCTTACTGGAGGAATATCGAGTGGTGATGGCAAGTAGTCATTGACTGCGTCGAGCAAAAACTGAACTCCCTTGTTTTTGAGAGCGCTACCGCACAGCACAGGGATGATTGAACGACTGATACATGCTTTGCGTAAGACTTTTTTGAGGTCATCCAATGAAATTTCATTACCACCCAAGTAGGCATTCATGAGATCTTCGTCATTTTCAATAATTGCTTCGAGAAGTTTTTTTCGATATTCGTCAGCTTTTTCCTTCATATCTACAGGAATTTCAACTTCTTCAATCTTTGTTCCCATGTCATCGGTGTACATGTATGCCTTTTGGGTAAGAAGATCGATAATGCCCTTAAAGTTTTCTTCAACGCCAATAGGAAGCTGCAATGGATGCGCGCGCTTGGTCAGACGGTCATAAATTGACTTGAGGTCGGCATAAAAATCAGCGCCCGTACGATCGAGTTTATTGATAAAACAGATACGAGGAACGTTGTATTTATCTGCCTGATGCCATACCGTTTCTGACTGCGGCTCTACGCCCGCAACGCCATCAAACACTACAACACCGCCGTCGAGCACGCGAAGTGAGCGTTGTACTTCAACAGTAAAGTCAATGTGTCCGGGAGTATCAATAATGTTAAAACGATATCCCTTCCAAAAACATGTGGTAGCTGCTGCGGTAATCGTAATGCCACGCTCTTGCTCCTGCTCCATCCAGTCCATGGTTGCAGCACCCTCATGTACTTCACCAATCTTGTGCTTTTTCCCGGTATAAAAAAGAATGCGCTCAGTAACGGTTGTTTTACCTGCATCAATGTGGGCAATAATGCCGAAGTTACGTGTTTTTTCTAAGGAGTATTCTCGGGGCATAGTATCAGCTCGTTAGGCGCTAGGCGCTAGCTATTTGATCATATTATTTTTTATACGCCCTAGAGCCTAAAGCCTAGAGCCTGAAGCCTGAAATTATCGTGAGAATCGCGCAAAATGAGCAAACGCGCGGTTTGCTTCTGCCATGCGATGCACGTCGTTTTTCTTCTTAACTGCATCGCCTTCTTTGTTTGATGCGTTCAGTAGTTCTGAGGCAAGTTTTTCAGCCATAGGGCGGCCTTTCTTGTTGCGTGCCGCACCTATGATCCAACGGAATGCAAGCGCATAGCGACGCTCGCCACGCACTGGAATTGGCACCTGATAGTTCGCTCCTCCGATACGTCGTCCGCGCACTTCAATGAGCGGCATTACATTTTTAAGAGCTTCTTCAAAAACGTCCAAAGGATTGAGTCCGGTTTTTTTCTTGAGACTCTCCATTGCTTTATAGACTATTGTAAGTGCTGTTGACTTCTTGCCCTGCTCCATGACGTAATTGACAAACTTGGCTAAGACTACCGATTGGTAGGCAGGATCAGGAAGAATTTTTCTTTTTGGGGCTTGTTTTCCTCTCATATTTTATAATTACCTTCTTCAATTAAGGGAGTGTATTCTTTTTTGAAATCATCCGCAGGCGAGAGGGCATGGCGTCCGAAGGACGAGCGAGCCGAGGACTAAGTGAAAAATCTCGCAGGGATTTTGAACGGGTTGAAAAAAAGAATACATAAGCTTATCACCCTCCCTATGATTTAGGTCTTTTCGCGCCGTACAGTGATCGGCCTTGTTTGCGGTTTGCAACGCCAGAGGTGTCATACACGCCCCTGACAATGTGATAGCGCACACCCGGAAGGTCTTTAACCCTTCCGCCACGAATAAGTACAATTGAGTGCTCTTGGAGGTTGTGGCCAATACCTGGAATATATGCCGTAACTTCCATACCATTTGAAAGCCGAACGCGAGCGATTTTACGCAAAGCTGAGTTTGGCTTCTTGGGAGTAGTTGTCGTAACCTTCAAACAAACGCCTCTCTTAAAGGGGCTGTTCACCTTGGTTTTTTTGCGGCGCAACGTATTTAAAACAGTCTCAAGCGCTGGAGACTTTGATTTTTTAAGAATTCGTTTGCGTCCATGTCGGATTAATTGGTTTACTGTTGCCATACCTTAGTTTGTAGTTTATAGGTTGTAGTTGGTAGTTTTGAACAAATAAAAAACACCTGTTGAGGCGTTTAGCAGCTATTCTTCACACCTTTGCAGAGCTCATCGCAAAATTCCGTCTCAGGACTTCTTCCGGCCCAAATCTGTGTCATTTCGGCTGCAAAAAATTCACCGCTCGTCGATGAATACACTGTATTCACCTCCTCACGCTTCATTGTTTTCGCTCGAAATGCCTCTAGATTTTGCCTGGAAGAGAATTTTGAGATGAACTCTAGATAAAAAACAGTATACAAAATAATGAAAAACGTGTCAATAATCAAAAAAGAAAAGGGACCCAGGCAACGATAACGCGATTAAAAAACTGGGGCCTACTAATATCCGCCTTCTTATTCTTTAACTCAAGAACGGTTACAAGTGGAGCTACCTGTTTTAGATATTGCTTTGCTTTCGGATTATCTTCGAGATAGAGCTCAACCGCCTCTTGAATATTTTCTTGAGCCCTTTCAAGTGTCTTCCCCTGACTGACAACACCAAGCTCTACACAACGTGCAACAAACCACTTCCCTCAAGACATTAAGCCGCTCTATGTATCCTCTTACAAAGGGATACCGAGCGCGTTGATGGCAAGACCAAGACACAGTCGAAGCACATTGCTAAAAACGCCAAAGACCATTTCCAAAACAAGAAATGCCATGAAAACGATCAGCGAATTTTTTTCCATCCAGTCGCGCCAATCATCGAATTGTGAGGGCAGCAATCCAAACAGTACTTTTGAACCATCAAGCGGCGGAATGGGGAT
>JACQRZ010000031.1 GCA_016206235.1 Candidatus Uhrbacteria bacterium | reverse complement strand
GCCATAGGCCCCTCTCAAGACGTCTTACGACTTTCATCCCACGGCTAACGCCCTGGGATCACATCCAGAATTAGCTCGCCTTTCGGCAAGTTGTGCTGAATCTCGAGGTAGGTTACCAATGTGTTACGCTCCCGTTTGCCACTAGCGCTTTTGCCGTATTGCTACAGAAAAGCACCCGTTCGACTTGCATGCCTTAGACACGCCGCCAGCGTTCATCCTGAGCCAGGATCAAACTCTTAATAAAATTAAGTAGTTCTCCGCCAGAGGCGGATCCGCCCTACGGCGGAGAATAGCTCGTTAAAGTATTCATTGTATCCCCGTGCCATTGCTGGCAGGGGATTGTAGTGCTCCAATTACGAAGCACGATAAAGAAATTGACATGTGTTTTCGGATTCGACTCCAAAAACACGTGGTCTTATCGCTTTTTCACTTGTCAAAGATCCTTTGTCTTTTTCCTTAACTGTCAGGTTTCTGACAGAAGAAAAAAGAGAGAAATCTCATCTGCGGTTGTACTGCCTGGACAAGGTTTCACTCTTTTCTCCAAAACCTCAAAATTTATTGAAGATTATAAGGTAAAGAAGGCCTTTTTGTTAATAATTTACGCGAAGTAAGACTATAATAATAACAAAAATCTGTCAAGCGGGTGATTCATCAACAATTTATCCACAAGACAGACTTTTTTGATTACATCTTTATTAAACACTTCAGTGCAAAAAAGGTTTCTATTATTTGCTTTTTTTGACGTGTTTTTTTCTCCACTCAGCAATCTTTTTGTGGTCTCCTGTCAAAAGAACGCTTGACACTTTGTGTCCTTCAAATATCTCTGGGCGCGTGTACTGTGGGTATTCTAAGTTTTTTTCTGTTGCGTACGACTCTTCTTTGAGTGATTTGACATTACCAATCACGCCCCTGAGAAGACGAGCAGTCGCTTCAACTATTGCCATAGCAGCAACCTCACCGCCATTAAGCACATAGGGGCCTAGTGACACTTCTTCATCAATATATTTTTTGATCCGCGCATCAAATCCTTCGTACCGACCACAGATGAAAATCAGTTGGTCGTATTTTTTAGCGAATTGCACCGCCTTCTTTTGTGTAAACTGTTTGCCTGAAGGCGTAAGAAGAATCACTCGAGATTTTTTCCCTTTGGTCGCCGAAGCTTTATGAGCAGGAGACTTACAAAATGCGCGAATTGCTTTTACCAGTGGTTCTATTTTCAAGAGCATTCCAGCGCCACCGCCATAGGGCTTGTCGTCCACTGTTTTATGCTTATCCGCTGTCCAATCACGAAGATTATGAACGTTAATTCGAATGAGTTTTTTATCCTGCGCTTTTTTTAAAAGACTTTCATTTTTAAATGAGTCAAAAAAGGAGGGGAATATGGTGATGATGTCGTAGCGCATATCTCTCATGTACTATATACGAAGAGTGAGGGAAGTTCTGCTGCTGTTTTTAGAACATGGTTGGGCCCTGCCTCCAAAACTTTGTCGCCCTGCGGACCAGAGAGCACCGCACATGTCGCCATGCCTGCAAGTTTTCCAGCTTCAATATCTGACCATGCATCGCCAACCATCATCGCATCAATCGGAGAACATTCAAGGATAGACAAGCACTTCAAAAGACTTTCGGGGTCAGGTTTTGGCTTGGTAATTTGATCTGCGGTAATGACCGTGGCGAAAAAGGTATCAATGCCGACATGGGCTAAAATATCATGCATGGTATGACTTGTCCTATTTGAGATAGCTCCGAGTACAAAGCCCTGTTCTCTTAAAAAGGCGAGTGTCTCGCGTACGCCGGGGAATTCTTTATTGAGTTCAATGTGTTCCTTCTGAAAAGTGCGGTGCATATGCAACATTTCTTCCTGCGGACCTGTTGGCGCAAGTTCTGCAAACATCCGAGCCAAGGTTTTAGAAAAGTAATTTTTTAACGTATCTCTGCCGGGGCAGGGTAGCGAGAACTTTTTGAGCGTATACTCAAGGCCTGCATAAATAGACTCGTCGGTATTCACGAGCGTACCGTCGACATCAAAGAGAATTGCTTTGATAGAATTCATACTGCCTCCTTCGTTGTTTCTCGTATCTCCAAAATGGCAAGAAGTTCTTCTGGAGAATGAATGACATAATCAGGATTGTACGCGGAAATATCTCGACCAACAAAGCCGTAGGTAGCTCCGATAGTCGTTATACCGGCATTTTTCCCGGCCTGAATATCTGAATGAGTGTCGCCAACAATGCAGGCATTTTTCGAAACCACACCCAACCGTTCAAGCGCTATCTCGAGAATGCGTGGATGCGGCTTGAAAAGTGTCCATCGATCTTCAGTGTCATCACTCGAAACAACATGTGAGAAGTAATCATGGATTCCTGTATTTTTAAGAGAGGGTATTACAGTCTTGAGTGTCCTATTGGTAACAACCGCCAAGGCATACTGATGCATACGAAGTGTAGCAAGTAGATCGACAATGCCGTCATACAAGCTGCAAAGATGCACGCTCTTCTCCTGCATCGCGTGGTCAACAGCCCAATATTGTTGGTCAGTGAGATCGGGAAGATGTTCCTGGGCATATAAACACATGCCATTTGCGTTGTTGTTCATTCGCGTAAAAAGTTCCTCTGTAGAAGGTTGGGGAAGTTTAAAATGATCGAGGGTGAGACGAACCGCGTTTTCCATAAAGTCAGTCGTATCCATGAGCGTTCCATCAACATCGAAAAGAATAACTTTTATATGTTTCATAGCTCATACAGACTACCATACCTTTTGAATAAGAAAAGAACCCCGGTGAAGGGGTTCTTTTTTGAAAACGATGTTAGGCTGCGGCCTGTTCATCGCCATCTTTCGTCTCTTCCGTTGGCTCTTGAGGAGCTGGCGTAGCCACAGGCGCACTCTGCTGTTCTTCAGCTGCTTGCGATTCTGGAGCTTGTCCATTCTGGAGTTGGTCAGACATACTATTATCTCCTTATGGATTAGCGTGATATGCAGACTACCATATGAAACAATATCTGTAAAGTCTCTGCTCTTCGACGAGTTGCATACCATACTATAAAAGAGCTTCCTTGCGGGAGCTCTTTACTGTGTGGTTTGGTTAGATTTTGAGATCATCGACAACGCTCGTGTCGGTATCCATGTGGTGAGATCTCTCCTGTCTTCGTGAACCTTCTGGTTCATGAATCTTGAGATTCACGCGAGCATTGTTCTTTGCACCGACGATCTTGAGAAGTGTTCTGATTGCGCGCGCGGTTTGACCCTGGCGCCCAATCACATATCCCATATCTGCCGGATTGATGTGGAGCGTAATGAGTACGCCCATCTCATCGATCTGTCTGTCTGTCTTCACATCTTCTGGATGGGCGACAATCGACTTCACGATATATTCAACAAATTCTTGATCACTGAACATGTACTTTCCCTCTATTATCTCTGAATCGAGATAATCTATGAACATCTGTTATTCGCACCCTTCGACCTTTTTCATTAGTGCGACGAATCAACAATTCTATTATACGTCCTCTTTTCTTATGCCGTCAATATTACTTCTTTTCCTTTTTTGGCGCCCGTTTTGGAGCCTTTTTCTTTTCGCCTGCAATGAGCTTTTGGTCGATCAAAAGGTTACGGACTGTTTCCGTTGGTTGCGCGCCTTTTGAAAGCCAATAGGCGATGCGGTCATTTTTGAGCTGAAGATCTTTTGTCTTTGAAACAGGGTTATAGTGCCCGACAATTTCTGTTGCAAGCCCGAAGTTATCTCGCGCTTTTTCGGTAACAATAATGCGATAGAACGACTTGTTCTTCTTGCCTCTCCGCGCTAATCGAATCATTAACATAATAACTAGCTTTTAGCTGTCAGCTGTCAGCTTCCAGTTTAATTTTTTAATAATTTCTGCAAGCTATAAGCTGAAAGCTAAACTTTTGCCATTGTAGCATGAACACCCTGAATGTCAACCCCGCACTAACTTTGTCGTGCTTGAGCTGCTATACTTAAAAATATGTTTTACTACGTCTATATTATTCAAAACGAACTAGGAGAACTTTACTACGGTTGCACAAATCAGCTCAAGCAGAGAATTGAAAGACATAATAAGAGTTTATCATTTTCAACAAAAGGACACGTATGGAAATTAATCTATTTTGAAGGCTATAGAGATAAGACGGATGCCTACAATAGAGAAAAACAACTTAAGTGCTACGGACAAGCGTTAGCTCAACTAAAACGTCGCCTAGGAAACAGTCTTCGATAAAGTTAGTGCGGGGTCAAGGCTCAACGCATGGGAAATACCATCATCTCCCATAGTAATTCCGTATAATACGTTTGCTGTTTGAATCGTCACCCGATTGTGAGTGATGACAACAAACTGCGTTCGCGCGGCAAGCCCTAAGAGAATTTCGGCGTAGCGATGCGCGTTTGACTCGTCGAGCGCCGCATCCACCTCATCGAGCACAACGAATGGAGAGGCATTATTAGCTAAGATGGCGCAGATAAGAGCAATGGCAGTCATTGCTTTTTCTCCGCCAGAAAGCACGGCGATGCTCTTCAATTTTTTACCTGGAGGTGTTGCTTCAATTTCAATGCCAGCAATTTCGTCTTCATGTTCTTGTTTGGTATCTCCATCTTCTTCGTCTTCAGGATTTTCACTTCGTTCTTTTTTATAAACCAACAGACGGGCACTGCCCCCGTGGAAAAGCTGCTGAAAGAATGCATTGAATTTTACATTGATATTTGCAAGCGCCGCGTCGAACTTCACGCGAATATGTTCATCGAGCTCGGCAATGGCACTTTTAAGCGATGCGATGGCTGCTGTGAGATCAGTGATTTGTGCCGTCAAAAAATCATATCGCTCCTTTGTTGCTTCATGCTCGCTCACAATCTCTTGGTCAATGGTGCCAATCTGTTCGAGCTTACGCTTGAGACGATCGATGGTTTCTTTTACTTCCACGCGGTTAAAAGTCTCGACTACTTTTTGAAATCCAAGAATGGAATAGAGGCTTTCGGTTTCGTTTTTTATTTCAATACATTGCGACTCCTCGATGTGCAACTCTTCAAAAATCTTTGAAAGAAGCTCTTCGATATGCGCTTCGAGTTTTGCAATTTCCAACTCTATCTGCGTATGCACTGATTGCAGCTGCTCAATCTCTTTCTGTTTGCGCGCCATTTCTTTTTGCTGCGCTAAAAGCTCGCTTGTGCGTTCTTTTTCTTTTGCGTGCCACTCTTGCAACTCACCGCTAGTACGTTGTATTACTGCCTCCAGTTCCGTAATGTTGGTGTCGAGCTCTTTTTTTTCTTTTAAGAGATCGCTCTTCTTGTGTTTGTTGTCCGCAGCACTACTGAAGTAGGTGATGTCTTTTTCGAGGCGATCGACTTCGTGCTGCAGTCGAGAGAATTCATTTTGATGGAGCTGCATCTGACTCTCTTTTATTCCATATTCAAGACGAATATGCTGCAACTTCTGTTCGAGCGCTTTCTTTGTTGTCGCCAACTCTTGTAGCTCTGTCTTGCCTTTATTGTCCGAGGAGGAGAGTGTTTTTTCAATACGAGCGATGAGTGTTTCCACTCTTTTCCATGCGTGCGATATAAAATTGCGCAACTGGTCGAGAACGGTATGTTCTTCGTGCGCGTGAAGCCGTAAGTCGCGCAACTCTTGAATGACACCCTCAAGATTAATTCCTCGCGTATCTTGTTCGCGGATAGCCTCCTCTTCCTTTGACGTAAGCACACGTTCCAATTCTTCGTTCTCTAGCAGAAGTCCTTTCTCGCTTTCTTTAAGGACTACGATGTCGTGATTGATCTGTTCCAACGCTCTTTGGGCTGCATCGAGACGATGACGGGTATCTGTTTTTTGCTTTAACGTCCACGCGAGTTGAGCCTCGCCCTTCTTTTCAAGTTCAGAGTGCAGACGTCCTTCGAGAAGAGAGCTTTCGGCCAGTGCTTCATTTTTTTTTCGCTGCAGTTCGGCGTATTTTTTTTGAAGTTCAAGATACTCGCGGGGGGTTGCGGTTGAATTGCTCATTTCCAGTTTTGAAAATGCGCTTTGAATATGCGCGTATTCAGAACGCGCATAGTCAATCTGACTCTGAAGCGCTGATCGGCGGCTCGATGCTTGCTCTCGTGAGTTCTCTAAATCGTTCCAGAGCGCATTGTAATACTGTTTTTGTAGTATGAGGAGCTTGCCTTCAACTTCTTCGCGTTCTTCAAGGCGCTTAAGTTGGCGTTGAAAAAACTTCATCTTCGGCTCAAGTTCAGCAACAATGCTCTGCGCCTGAGATAGATTCTCTTGCGAGCTTTTCAATTTTGAAAGTGCCGCATCCTTTTTTATTTGATACTGTTTTACGCCGGCAGCCTCGTCGAAAAATTCCTTGCGCTCTGAGGGGGGAGTGGTAATGATAGAGTCGATCATGCCCTGGCCGATCACGCTGTAACTTTTTTGGCCGATACGGGCCTGAGCAACCAGTAGGGCAACATCAGAAAGACGGGCTTTTGCACGATTGATAAGGTATTCGGACTCGCCTGATCGATAGAGCCGACGCGTAATCACGACTTCACTGAAATCCAAGGGAAATGTCCTGTCTTCATTATTAAAAAAAAGTGAAACTTCACAAAAACCAAGTTGGGCTTTTTTATCTGAACCAAAAAAAATCACGTCTTCGCCCTTTTTGCTTCGAAGAAGACGCATACTCTGCTCGCCGAGCACCCATCGAATGGCGTCGGAGACATTCGATTTGCCTGAACCATTCGGGCCGACAACTGCTGTTACGCCTTTTGTTTCGGCAGTACCTGCTGGGAAGAGAAAGGTTGTTTTGGGGGCAAACGATTTAAATCCTTGAATTTCGAGCTTTTGGAGAAACATATCAAAAAATTACCAATATCTCATT
>JACQRZ010000029.1 GCA_016206235.1 Candidatus Uhrbacteria bacterium | reverse complement strand
GGCCGCCGCGCGGCCGCGCGGAGCAACCCTTTCAAATCGTGAAGTTTCTATTGGCGGAGGAGGTGGGATTCGAACCCACGAGGACATTTCTGCCCTGCCGCTTTTCAAGAGCGGTCGTTTCAACCAACTCACGCACTCCTCCTTATGAACATCTTAAATCTCTTTTGATGTTTTAGATTATGTGTGCCGATAAAAGAAAAATATCTTATAACATCTTCCCTTCTCTCAAGAGTAACTGCGCGATTATTATGTATTTTTGGGGTAAAAGCAAATTTCGCCAATGCGGCAAAAATCGATCTCTTGAGCGGTTCTGAATAGTTTACAAAATATATTCGCGGATAGCAATACCTTCTTCCTTTTATTCTATGACATTCTTGGAAGATGCACCCGTCAGTATCCATAAGACCTCTTAAGCAAGCTTTAAGGTATTCATCGTTTGATTGCACCCAATACGGCATATCAATTTGCTGGCGTACTTTATTGCCAACACAAAGTCCAATTTTTTTACAATACTCAACAAGATTTTTCCGCGATAATTGAATAGTAATAACTGAAGTATCTCGAAAATACACCGCTGGTCGTAAACGAAAAAGTTTATAGAGAAATCTCGACAGAAAATCACTATACTCCATATCGTTTTCATAACTGACAGAAATGGTGATTTGAAAAGGTGTTATTCCACCGTCACCAAGCATTATACCAACAAATTCGGCAAGTTCTTCAGAGAGAGATGGCTGAAAAATTTTTTTAGGAATAAGTATCGGATTTCGTTTAAATGTTCCTGTCCTTTGCCACCATTCCAGCCATTTTTGTTTTCGTATTTTTTCATCAATAACACACCCATATTTTTTATATTTCTGTAATCCTCCGACGCGTCCTGCTTTACTCGCCAACCAATAAGCCTCTTGTATCTCAGCATTATCCGGAAACGATCTTTTTGTAAGCATGCAAAGTTTCTGTACTACGCTCAACGGAACTGAACATTGTTCCCTTCGCCAGTCAGAATACGTTCTTCGGTGTACTCGTAACTTATTAACAATCTCTAATCGCGTGAGAATCGATCGTGATTCTATGCTATTAAAAAAACGTATTTGTTCACCGACTGGGAAAATGACCCGTTTTTCATTTTTTTTCATAAACGACTCTAGCACTTCTCCACAATCTCAATATACACTATCTTACGAAATAAAAGAAGGGCGTGTAAGCCCTTCTTTCTTCCGTGCCAGAATATTACTTCAACAACGCGTCAATCTGCGCTTTTAGCTCTTCAAGTGGAACGGCTCCTGCAACGAGTGCGCTCTTGCCGTCTTTTGTTACCAATATAGTGCCCGGGGTCCCGTCTACACCTGCTTCCTGACCTTCTTTTAAGGATTGCTGAATTTTGCTTGTATACTTTCCGCCATCTAGGCAACTCTTGAATTTACCTTCATTGAGTTTTAGCTCTTTTGCAAGAGGTACGAGGTTATCCAACGAAAAGCCAGTACCCGTTGCTGTTGTTCGGGCAAAAATTGCATCGATATATTCGTAGTATTTTTTCGAACCACCAAGCTCGCCGGCGCACTCTGAAGCTTCTGCTTCTTTCTGAGCGTTTGCATGGAAGCTTAAGGGAAAGTGACGATATGCCCAATTCACTTTTCCTTTATACTCATCGAGTGCTTGCTTAATTGTTGTATGAAATCTTTGACAAAAGGGACACTCTAAATCTGAATATTCGATAAGCGTAACTTCGGCATTTTTATTGCCAAAAACATAGTCTTCCTTGCCAACTTGCTTTACCTTGCCCGGACTTGGAGCAGATGGTGTTGGCTGATCACCGCTTGGCGTTGGAGTACCAACAGTAACGGTATCGCTTGATGTATCAGCAACTGCATTAGAACGCGTCGCAAAATATACCGTTGGCAATGCCATGATCAAAAGCCCGGCAATAAACCCTGCAAAAAATACTTTCTTTGGTGTTGTTTGAAGAGTAAATGTCATTGGCTGACTTGCCGTGGAAGGCGCGTATTCAAGCGGCGCCAACTCTTCTGCTGTGTTCCTTGCCTCTGCATCGTGATGCGGTTGTTCATGATGCTCCCCATGGTGCGGATGATGTGTTGTCATAACAGGACAATACTATTAATAACTTAGGTAACTCTCGTAGTATATCGAACAAAGGAGGCGCTAGTCAAGCATTCCAAGCTCAAGCAGTGCGGATTTAAATTGTTGAATTGCCTGTGCGGCAGTGCCACGATGAAGATGAAACGATGCTTCGTGCACCAATTTATTGCGCGTAAGATGCGCTGGCCATACATTTCGGATTTTCGGGTATTTATACGCGGCAAGTTTCAAACGTTCGCCGAGCGAGGAACCGCCAAATCCCATTGACTTCAAGCCGTGATCAAGCAGCTTGTCTGCTTCCATAACCGCAAGCTTGTAACTCATTTCATCATTACGTTGCACGAGTGCCTCAATCTCGCGCCAACGCTTATTAATCTCTTCCCGACTCATGCCATAGAGATCAGGTCGCCGTAGAAGATGCTGTATCTTAAAAATAATAAAAAGAATTGCAGCACATACCGCAACTCCGGCAATGCCATACCTTATCCATGAAAAATCAAGAATCGGCTCCATACATTCAAACTTCTAATTGACAATAACCAATCCCCAATTAAAATTTAAAATACATAAAATTTTTTTGGAAATGAGAAATGAGGGTTTGATAATTTTTAGAGACTTGGTCTCTTGTTGTGCCACTCTGTCGCCTGTTCATATTGATGCCCCACACGCAAGACAGTTCCATCATCAAAATGTCGCCCGAGAATTTGCAAACCAACAGGCAGTAATGCGCCGTCACGCTCAACAAATCCGCATGGAACTGAAAGTCCAGGAATGCCCGCGATATTTGCCGATACGGTAAAGATATCTTGGAGATACATGGAAAGTGGATCTGATTTTTCACCGAGCTTAAATGCTGGCGAAGGTGTTGTTGGCGTCACAATGCAATCAACGTCAGCAAATGCCGTTGTGAAATCTTGGGTTACAAGCATGCGTACTTTTTGGGCTTGTTTGTAATAGGCGTCCGCATACCCAGCTGAAAGTGTGTAGGTGCCAAGCATGACGCGTCTACGAACCTCTTCACCCAATCCCTCTTCACGAGATTTCATATAGACTTCAGATAAATTCTGCGAGTCCCTTGCAGAATAGCCGTAACGGATACCATCGAGACGCGCGATGTTTGCCGATACTTCCGCAGGCTGAATAATATAGTATGCCGAAAGTCCATATTTTGTGTGAGGCAGAGATATATCAACAATTATCGCCCCAAGTCCTTTGAGCACATCGATGGCTTCGCGTACCGAGCGCTCGACATCACTATCCATGCCGTCGGTAAAATACTCTTTAGGCACGCCGATTTGCATGCCTTTGAGTGCCTTTGAAAGCTGCGGATACGTATCTGTCGAAATAGCGTTTGCAGAACTTGAATCGTGCTTATCAGCTCCTTTGATAGCATCAAACACTATGCTTGCGTCAGCCACGGTTGCGCCAAACGTACCAATCTGATCAAGTGACGATGCCATGGCAATGAGACCGTACCGCGAAACATTTCCATAGGTTGGTTTAAAACCGACAACACCACAAAAACTCGCAGGCTGCCGAATAGAACCTCCAGTATCTGAACCAAGCGCAGCCACACACAAACCACCCGCCACTGCTGCTGCCGATCCTCCCGAAGAACCGCCTGGAACGCGCGTAATATCCCATGGATTTTTTGTGGGCCCAAAATAAGAACTTTCGGTGCTTGATCCCATTGCAGCATCGTCCATGTTTGTTTTTCCTAGTACAATCGCTCCCCTCTCTTGCAACCTTTCGATCACCGTTGCGCTGTATGACGCACAATAGTGTTCAAGTATTTTTGAACCTGCGGTTGTAACTGTTCCGTTTACGAGAATATTGTCTTTGATTGCCAGTGGTATCCCTTCGAGCGTCCCGATTTTTTCACCAGCCTTGAGTCGCTTGTCGATGTTGGCAGCATCAGTATGAGCTTGTTCTTCATGTAATGAAAGAAATGCATGCAACACTTCGTTGTGTTCCTTAATGTTTTGAAGATACGCTCCCGTAAGTTCGGTAGCCGAGATGTCTCCCTTTACTAACGCGGCGTGAGTCTCTTGAATTGTTCGAGGTAGCTCCATAGCACTTACTTAATTGAATACTCCTTTTACTTTCAAAAAATCGCCTGCGCGATCTGGCATTGCATCCAAAAGTGCTGCGCGCGTATCTTCATCGGCTGGTGTTACTTCATCTTCGTCCATAACATTCTCTAGTCCTTCAACATGGTAGTGATACTCAATACCTGTCGTATCTACTTCTTTAAGCTGCTCGATATACGACAACACCGATGAAAGCTGCTGCGAAAAAAGCTCTTTTTCATCTTCAGTTAATTCCAGGCGGGCCAGCTTTGCGATATGTGAAACGTCTTCTTTGGAGATCATACCTTAGTTTGTAGTGAGTAGTTTGTAGGTGGTAGATTATAGTATTTTATGAAAAAAAGCAATGCTTTAATCTTTGGATAGCACTTTGAGAAATTCAGCTTCGTTGAGCATGGGAATGCCAAGTTTTTTTGCCTTGTCGTATTTTGAGCCTGGATCGGCGCCGACAACGACATAATCCGTTTCCTTGCTCACTGACGATGAAACATCGCCGCCAAGCGCATGGATTTTTTCCTTTGCCTCATCGCGGGACAACGACTCGAGTGTGCCGGTGAGCACAACCGTCTTGCCTTTGAGAAACTGGGAAGACACGACTTGAACTTTTTTAATATGAACACCATTTTTAAAAAGTTCTCCTATAAGCGCTGCGGTATGCTCTTGACGGAAATAATCATATACGCTTTGAGCAACTACTCCGCCGATATTTTCAACAGCTTGCAACCCTTCCAAAGATGCTTGCTGAAGCGTACGAATGTTTGTAAAGTGTTGTGCCAAATCGCGAGCAGTTTCTTCCCCAACATGCCGTATACCAAGAGCGTAGAGAAAACGAGAGAGTTCAATGTCTTTGCTTTTTTCAATTGCCTCGACAAGATTTTGCGCAGACTTATCAGCAAATCGTTCCAAGGGCTTAAGTTCATCAACGGTTAGTGCAAAGATATCTGCTGCTGTTTGTACAAGCCCGGCGCTCATCAACTGTTCAACGATTTTTTCTCCCAAGCCCTCGATATCAAAACCCTTCTTTGATACGAAGTGGATGATTCGTTCTTTATCCTGTGCAAAACATTTTGGGTTTGAGCAATACAACGCAACCTCCCCTTCGCGTCGATAGGTTTTTGAGCCGCATATCGGACAAGATTTCGGTATTGAAATGACGTGCTCTTTGCCACTTCGAAATTCTTTCACAACCCGCACTACTTTCGGAATAATGTCGCCTGCTTTTTCAACGATCACGGTATCCCCTACGCGCGCGTCAAGCCGCTTGATTTCATCGAGATTATGAAGTGTTGCATGAGAGACTGTTGTTCCAGCAATACGTACGGGCTCGAGATGCGCTACTGGCGTAAGTGCACCAGTACGCCCCACTTGAAAAGCAACATCGATAATGCGCGTTGTTGCCTGCTCGGGTGGGAACTTAAAAGCAACGACTCCGCGAGGAGTGCGCCCAACAACACCGAGCCGCTCAAGGAGTTCATTGTTATGTACCGACACAACCACGCCGTCAATCCAAAAAGGCAACGTGGGACGTATCTTTTGAATATGTTCTTGATAGTTACACGCAGCTTCAAGATCTTTACAGTACTCGGCGCTGCGCTCAACGGGCAATCCAAGAAGCTTCATGCACTCGTGCGCTTGCTCATGGGTGGCAAGACCAAACGTCTCTTCGTCTTTGAGCGCGTATGCATAAAAATTCAGATTTCGTGATGCGGTTATTTTTGGATCAAGTTGTCGCACGCTTCCGGCTGAAATATTGCGAGGGTTGGCATATTCCCGTTGCAGTTCCCTTGCCTCTGTATTTACTTTTTCGAAAACGTCCTTTGTCATATACACCTCGCCGCGCATTTCAATAGTACCTTTCAATGTTTCCACGCGCTGCCTAAACTTTTTTTCGTCTATATCTTTATACTTTTTCAGAAATCTGACAATCTCCTTCTCTGGCGGCATCCGAAGACGAAGAGGAATTGCTTTCACTGTTTTTATATTTTGCGTAACATCTTCGCCGACAATACCGTCTCCACGTGTCGCGCCAACCTCAAGAAGTCCGTCGCGGTACGTAAGCGATATGGCAAGCCCGTCTATTTTGAGTTCGGCATAGTAGTCCAGCGATGTGTCAGGCACCACGCGAGACAAGCGCTCCTTCCACGCAACAAGCTCATCGAAGCTGATGACGTCTTGAACAGAAAGCATTGGCGTGCGATGTGTTACCTTACGAAACTTTCCTAAAGCCTTACCTCCTACTCGCTGTGTTGGTGAATCTTGCGCAATCAAGTTAGGATATGCTTCTTCAAGTTTGCGCAACTCGCGCACCATTGAGTCGTACGCTTCATCTGAAATTTCTGGACGGTCAAGCACATAGTACAAGTAACTATGGTGTTCAATAACAGATTGCAACTGTTTCATTCTTTTTTTTGCTTGCTCTCGGGTCATTGGCATGCCTCTTCAACTCCTTGCGGTGTCTCCTTATAGATATCGCATTGAGAAAACAGCGTATAATCAAACACATCTGAATGCGTCTGTCTGCTTGGAATAATAGCGCTGCTCTCGCGCGTTACTGCTGCATGGCTTCCAGCGGGTTTTACTTGAAAATAATTCGGGATCGGAATAACGGCATCCGACGCATTTCTCATGGTAAGAGACGTGCGAGAAAGATCGCACGAAATTGGCCGCACCTGAAAAACGAATGGTTGATTAAAGAGATTTGCCTCTCCAAAATCTTCGCTTACGGCAACCACGTATTTATCCGTGCCAGATGCTGCTTTATATGCTTTTTTAACTGTTGAATCCGTATCCCATTGAATACCTCCCGCTTTCCATGCAACTAAGCTGAATTCTATGTCTGGGCGCGTTGCAGGATTTCCAGGACAGTTAGTTTCCGCATCCCATGTAATCTTTATGCTTTGGATATTTTCAACTGCCGCAAAGCCATTCTCTTGATACACATCAGCAACGACAGATCCGTTTTTTGGCAATTTCGCACTTACAAGTTCGTTAACCGAGTTCGTAACACGATTTTCTAGTGTCCATGATGTATTATTATCAAACGTATCTGTCTCCTTTCGCAAGACTGAAAGTTCTTCTTGTCGAATTTGGTACAATGCACTTTCAATTGCACTTTCCGATGCATACGTGCTTACCAACGCATTGTCGCTATTGCGCGCCTGTCGGATTGAGCTTACAACAAAAACCGCCAAAGCTGTTCCCACAACAACAATGCCGCTGCCAACGATGATTGACATGATTAAGACAGAACCTCTCGAATTTCCAATTTCTAATTTC
>JACQRZ010000024.1 GCA_016206235.1 Candidatus Uhrbacteria bacterium | reverse complement strand
GTACTACCACTATACTACGCCCCGTAACTATAGGTACATGCACCCCTAGCCTAAAGGAAATAAAGCCAAAAGACAAGGGTCAAGAATAAGGCTACTCTTTACGCGAAAGATACAAAAAGTAACTGCCGCCGGCCAATGAAAGCGCGGCTAGAATACCAAAAAGATACAGAATTTTTTTACCACCGTTTTTTTGAGGGATTTCTTCACGAGCCACTTCCAACTGAGTTTCACGGTTCATGTTTTGTGTTTCAAGAGACTGTTTTTCTCCGGTTTGCGCTACTTCTTTTTCTAACGACTCCTTGATAATATCCTTTAACTCGTCGGCTAATGGCGCTAGTTCTTTTTGGGTGTCTGCCGTAGCTTTGGCGAGGGCGGGTGTGTTTTGATGTGGTGTTGTTTTTTCCTGTGGTGGTAATATTTCCTTCTTCACCACAACTTCCTTTTCAGCTATTTTTGGTTTAGCTTGCGACAGTGTCTTTGACGGTTCTTTCGGGAGCATAAGAGGTTGTACCACAGAAGGAGCTGGAGTGGGTGCTGGAGTGGGTGGCGGCGGTGGGCGTTTGGTAATGGTCATGAGTCCCGAGACAGCGGTGTTGTTGGAAAGATTCTGATCTATTGGCTCCGTGCTCATAATTTTCATACTCACATTGTATGTTCCTTCGGTTGCTGTCCAGTCTACCCACACGTATGCCGTTGGCCCAAATGCTTTGATCGAAAAAGGGCGAGGTTCGCCAATTTGGTTGACGCCCTGGAAAAATTCAACAATGCCATTGATATCTTTGTCACCTTTATTGGTAAGTGCGCCGTATACGCGAATTTGGTCGCCAGCAAAAAAGTCGCTTTGGGAAAAACTCAAGCTATCAGCTGACGCGTCAATGTCTGCTGCAAACGTCGGCAGGGGAATTAGCGCAAAAAAAGCTCCTAAAAGTAAGGGCACATAACTCTTTAATATCATATAGAGGTAGTATATCATATGTTGTAGCTTGCAGCTTTTAGCTTTTAGCTTCCAGAAGTCTATTTTGACAATCGTCAATATACGTCATACTATTACTAGCACCTAGCAATATGCCTCAATGTAAAGAATGCAATACTCAATTTACCGTTCATCCGAATGACAAGAAAATATTGGAGTATTTTGACGCTCCTGAGCCGACGCTGTGCGCGACCCACTCATTGCAGCAGCGGCTTTCATGGCGGAATGAGAGGCATCTTTATAAGCGTACTTGCGAGCTGTGTGGCAAAGACATACTCGCGATGTACTCAAAGAACTCGTATGCACACGTGTATTGTCGTGATTGTTGGTATTCTGACAACTGGGATTCTATGAGCTATGGTCGCGACTATGATCCATCCCAGTCGTTCTTTGAGCAGTTTGCCGAGCTCCTTGGCAACACACCATTATCTAATCTATTCCAGATTGGCAGCGTGAACTCTGACTATTGCAACGTTATCTATAACAGTAAGGATTCGTATCTTTCCTTTTCTAATGTCCGTTCCGAAGGATCGCTGTACAGCAAAATTATTGACGACTCACGTGATTGTACCGACAGTTACATTATTAAAAATTCCGAACTCCTATTTGAATGTGTTCATGTTAACGATTCATATTTTTGTGCGTATCTCACGCGATGCGAAAAATGTTCGGAATGCTATCTGAGTCGCGATCTGCAGGATTGCCAAAATTGTTTCGGATGCGTGAACATGCATCATAAGCAATATTGCTGGTTTAATGAACAGTTGACTAAAGATGAATATGAACGACGATTGGCGCTTGCACTTAAAGACCGCTCTTCGTTTGAAGAGCAGCAAAAAAAATTTGAAATTTTTTCAAAAGATCATCCGTTTGAATTCGCTACGATTCGAAATTGTGATGATGTGACTGGCGATTTCCTCGGAAATTGTAAAGAGATACGACGCAGCTTTTTTACGTACGATGCCGAAAACTGCGGCGATTGTTTTCGTTTGATCTGGAATTCAAAAGATAATTATCGTGCTTCATTTGGCGGCACGGCAATCGGTTGTTACAATTGCCAGCCAAATCCATTTTCAACAAGTTCAATGTGTGTTTTCGGGAACGAGCATTGCTCGTTTGCGTCATACAGTTTTTATTGTTTGAATTCCGATTCGATTTTTGGTTGCGTTGGGCTTCGGAAGAAAAAGTTTTGTATCCTCAACAAGCAATATGACCAACTGGAATATGAGGAACTGAAGACAAAAATAATTGAAGACATGAAAAAGCGAGGGGAGTATGGAGAGTTTATGCCAAACAACTATCTGCCGCATGGTTACAATGATGGTGTTGGCCATGAATATTTTCCTTTATCGCGAGACGAAGTGCTTGCTCGAGGTTGGCCATGGGAAGATGAACAAGGCGGATCGCGCGGCAAAGAGACACATAGTTCTAAAGATATTCCCGCATCTATTGATGAAGTTGACGAGGCGATTATTAAGGATATTTTCGCGTGCAGTGATTGCGGGCTTAATTATCGAATCATCAAACAAGAATTCGAACGATTGAAAAAATTTCATTTCGCTATTCCAGTTAAGTGTCCTGATTGTCGATTTAAAAAACGATTTGAGAGAAGTATCGTACCCGTTTTATATCATCGAAGCTGTATGTGCGTAGAGAATCATCCTGCACACCAAGGCGCTCCCTGCGACACTACCCTTGAAACAACCTATGCGCAAGAAAGACCAGAAATTGTGTACTGTAATGCATGCTATCGAGAGGTGCTGCAGTAGCTTGTGCATAAGAAAAAAGCGGCTTTAGGCCGCTTTTTTTGCTGCTTTCGTCTGTAAGAGTACTGGCATTTTTTTCTTGATGGTTTTGAGACATCGAGTGCAGGTGAGTACACTGACGCCATCAATCTTTTTCTTTTGCAGATTCACGTATTGTCGCCGCAAAGTGCCTATGTTAGAATGACTTCTACTTGTCGCTTTGAGGGAGTTTCGGCTGCAAAAATGACATTTCCGAGCCATATATTTTTAGTTGATAGTGAGTAGTGAGCAGTTTGTAGATTACAATGAATAAGATACTAGCATAGTATTATGAACGATGCAATAGTTGCGATCTTGCCCATTATTGTGAGTGTGGTGGCTATTTTGCTCTCGGTTGTAATTCATGAGTTTTCTCATGGCGTTGCAGCGTACGCGCAAGGCGACCCAACTCCAAAAGACCAAGGCCGCCTTACACTCAATCCTATTCCCCATATTGATCCCTTGGGAACACTGTTGATTCCCGGCTTTTTGTTGTTAACCGGATCGCCGTTTCTCATTGGTTGGGCGCGGCCGATGCCGTTTAATCCCTATAACTTGCGTAATGCACGTTATGGATCTCTCCTTGTCGCTCTTGCCGGTCCGCTCTCTAACTTTATACTTTTTATTGCCGCGGGATTGCTTCTAAAGTTTTATTTTCCCGGACTTGAGGCAACAAACTTTTTGGTTATCTTTTTGGCAAAACTCGTGCTGGTGAACTTTGTGCTCGGATTTTTTAACATGATCCCCATTCCGCCGCTTGATGGTTCAAAAGT
>JACQRZ010000025.1 GCA_016206235.1 Candidatus Uhrbacteria bacterium | reverse complement strand
TCGAAAAATAATAAAGTTGGGGATTTTATTTAAAATTACATAATCCCTCGGACGAATTTTTTTCATCTGAGCGAGTGGACGTGGTTCGATGCACTTTTCCACTAAGAAACCTGCGCTCGTCGCCTCAGTAATAATCTCACTGATTGGTTTATGATATAGCGTCACGGTATTCTTTCCAAATGCATCTTTTACTTTTTTACGTGTAAGATAATCTCCTATAATCTCAGCGGTGTTATTCTTCTCATCTTTTACAATTGCAAGTTGCCGAACAGCAATATTTACGCGATCCTTCGTCAATGCAAGTGCCGAGTATATAGGGTGGCCGCAAGATAACAAAAAGCGAGACCCTGGCTTTACGATTTTGTATACCAGCTTGAATACCTTCGTCCAATCCTCAAGATAATGAATGGCAAGACTTGAGTATGCGAAATCAAAACTTTTTGCTGGGAAGGTGAGATGTTCCATATCCATGACAGAGAACTCACATGCAGGATGATTTTGTTTAGCAATATTAATGAGTTCCCTTGAAATATCGATTCCAACCGAACGAGTCGCGCCTCGCTTCTTTAAATAAGAAGCATCTTCACCACTTCCACACCCAAGACTTAAAACATGCTTTCCCTTCAACGGTGGGATGAGTGCATACATCGCTGGCTTTTCATAGTAGGCATGGTAGATAGAATCTGAAGCGTTTCTTACATGTGCCACATAGGCTACAGCGTTATCATTATACCATTTTATTGTTGATCTATGTGTAGACATGAATATCAGTTAAAAACTCTCTTGTCAGAAACGGTGTCAGGAATAGTTTTTCAAATCATTTGTTTACTCGGTCTCCCTTCTCTACGAAAAGTTGACTCAAGTCCCCACTCCTTTGCGACTCTTTCCGTCCATAAAGTGTTGCCAAACGGCTGCCCGCGATTCACACATGTACGCAGTCGCTCAATCTTGTCGTCTGACTCATTTTCGTTAACCCAAGTGAGGTAATCATGCGATCGCTCGGTCTTCCATTCATCAAGCAATGCTTTTTGTGATTGACTGCCATACTCTCGTCTCCATAGACTTCCCCATCTCCAATCCTGAGCTTTCGATATAAGGCGAGCTCGGAGTGGATTTTGTTCTACATATCTACAGACGGTGAGAAAATATTCATCACTTTGAACGGGAAACGATTTGTATCGCCCCTGATACAAATGCCCTGATCCGATTGTATCATGGGCACTGTGCCACCGTTTCGTATGGGTGAGGGTGAGCCACTTTACGAATAAGGAGAGGTCTCCGTCATTTTTTGGCTGCAGAATCAAATGCCAATGATTTGGCATTACACAATATGCATAAATACGCATATCGACCTTCTCCTTTGCTTCATGAAAAACCTTTTCAAAGAGGAGAAAATCGTCTGGTGTATTAAAAATCTGAACGCGTGCATTCGCACGGTTAATGACATGGTACACGACGTCTGCGATGTCGATCCTTAAAGGACGGGGCATACAATGAGTGTACCATATCTATGGAGAATCTATTCCTGACACCGTTTTCTCCTATGGAGAATCTATTCCTGACACCGTTTTCTCCTTCTTCCTTTTCATCTCACCTTTTGCCTGGTGCTAGTTCAATGTATATGGCGGTTTATACATTGGGGATATCTTGTTTATCTTGCCCTTGCCCCACCCCGCCCGTGCGCGGGCAAGAGATTAAGGTAAATTTACTCCCCGAGATACCATTTCTGCAATTCGTTGAATATCTTGTCCTGAAAATGCTCCGGCTTCAATCGAAAGATTGCGTCAGCATTTCTCATACAATACTTTAGCTCGCCCTCGTTTTGCATTATTGTATACCACTTGAAGCTATCAATGATATCTGCTGCTTTCACGATCAGTGCGTCTTCTCCTGTAGCCACACATTGTTTTATAATCTTCTCGATTTTCTCAACGGGATCTTTAATCGAATCGTCCTTTGTGCATGCACGCACTAATCCTGTGATAGTATCGCCAAATTCCTTGCGAAGCATTTCATCAGTGATTCTTGACCATTCGATGGCGTCATGCAAAATACCAGCAAGAACAATTTCCATTGAGTAATTACGCTCATATAGATATACGCCCACTCGGATATCATGAAAAAGTGCAGGTTTTCTGTTCTGCTCATCAGAGGGTGGCATATACTGAACCAATAAACGTACTGCCTTTTCAAATTCAACTCCTAGTGATTTCTCCATACCTTAAATTTCAAATCCTTGGGCCTTCTTGATTTTGTAGAGTCCTTCGAGGAAATCTGAGCCTGCATAGCCGACAATGAGGGCAAGTTTCCAATCACCATTCGAGAAAATGCCGGCGATGCCACCGACGAAAGCGGCAACAAAAATGGAATAGAGAACGTATGGTAGCCGTAGTTTCTGCTCACGCTTATTCTTCTCAAAATACTTCGCGATACCAACGAGCGCACGAACGAATCCGCCGAGAGCACCAAAGAGGATTGGGAGAATGAGTGATTGGTCCATAGTTTTATGATTATGTTTAAATTATTTTTTGAGTTGGTATGACACAAACCGCCCGCGCTCGCCGTTTTGCTCAATTTTACCCTCCTGCACAAGCTCGTGCAGATAGTTTGCGGCGGTCGGATGGGAAATGCCGAGCGGTTGTTCAATATCGTCATTTGTGATGCTTCCTTTTTCTTGGAGCATCTCAAGAATCCGCGCTTTGCGCTCCTGCTTCTCGGCCTGCTGTTTTTCGGTATATGTGGAAATACCATGCGATTCACAGATCGCTTGCTTGTTTCGCATAACTCCATAGGTCGCAATGGCTCCGATGAGTGCGCCAAGAATGATAAGGGTCATTTCAGTCATACTGTTTCTTGAGCTTGACAGTTATAGGTACTCATAGTAGTCTTATAGTATAGAAGTGGTGAAAGCTGCTTCTAGCAAGTAAATCCTTGTACGTGGGCTTCCGGATGG
>JACQRZ010000022.1 GCA_016206235.1 Candidatus Uhrbacteria bacterium | reverse complement strand
ATTTATGACTCGCGACCCACGCGTAAAAGAACGAAAGAAACCAGGACTCAAACGCGCACGCAGAGCTCCACAATTCAGCAAACGTTAAACTCAGCTAAAACCCCCGGAAACGGGGGTTTTTCATTTGATGGATATCTTGATGAGATTGCAAAAATGAGCTATTTCCTTTACAATTAAAACAATTTCATAAACCTTATCTATGGCTGAAACACCGATGAAATGCGTCAAATGCCGCACCGAATACGTGGTAATGCCTCAGAATGCCGAGTTTTACTCAAAAATGGGTGTGCCTACTCCGCGGCAGTGTCCGATATGTCGTTTTAAGCAAAAGGCAGTATGGCGTAACGAACGCACGCTCTATACGAGAAGTTGCCAGCTCTGTGGGAAAAATATCATTTCCATGTATCCACAGGAGGCTTTGTATACCGTGTACTGCCATGGCTGCTGGTACTCTGACAAATGGGATGCTGCCAGCTACGCCATGGACTACGATCCCTCACGCCCTTTTCTCGAACAAATTGGCGAGTTATTTACTCGCGTCCCAAGGGCAGCAACCGTTACGGGCGGACAGAATACAAATTCGGATTATCAGAATTGGTCAGGATCTAACAAGGACTGCTATATGGTCTTTAACAGCGGGCAGAACGAGATGCTTATGTACTCGCGCGGCATGCGTTCGTGTCGCGATACCATCGACTGCTACTACGGAGTGAATGTTGAGCGCTCGTATAGTTCGGTCAACGTGCATGACTCTTCGGGTGTGCGCTGGTGCCAAAATGTGAGGAGCTGTCTCGACTCATGGTTTTTGCGAGACTGTACAGGATGCACCAACTGTTTTGGCTGTGTGAACTTGCGCTACAAGGAGTACCATTTTTTCAACGAACCGTTATCAAAAGAGGAGTACGAGCGACGCGTGGGCGAGATCGTTGGAAGTGTTGAAAGGATTCAGGAGATGAAAAAGAAGTTTGAAGAGTTTAGCGCGAGTCATCCCTTTAAGGCAACTCACAATATGAAATCGGAAGATTGTTCTGGTGACTATATTGTTGACTCAAAAAACTGCCACCATTCTTTTGAAATCGATAAAAACGAAAACGCAAACTACAACTACTTTACCAAAACGGCCAAAGACTCCTACGACTGTGTTGGTTTCGGCTATGATTCCGAGCTGCTCTATGAGACAGTTGCGGTAGGTTTTTCACACAAGGTTATGACAAGTCTCTATGTGGAAAATGGCACTGATATTGCCTACTGCGCCAATACGCGCGCGAGTTCGTCATGTATTGGTTGTGACGGCTTGAATAAGAGCCAGTATTGCATTTTAAATAAACACTATTCAGAAAGTGACTACCACGCTCTGCGAGAAACTATCATTACATCTATGAAGCAAGAGGGATCCTGGGGTTCGTATTTTCCTCTTTCGCTCGCTCCATTTGCCTACAATGAGAGTATAGCCAATGACTATTACCCTATGGCAAAGAAGGAAGCACTTGCGGCAGGTTTTCGTTGGAATGATGCTCTGCCTGATACGCGCGGCAAAGAGACGATGCAGCTTGGCGCAATTCCTGATCACATTAAGGACGTGCAAGAAAGTATCTCAAAAGAAATTCTCGCATGTGCTGAGTGCGGAAAGAATTATAAAATTACCTCAAAAGAACTTGAGCTCTATCGAAGCTTCTCTGTCCCGATTCCGCGCGAATGTTTCAATTGCCGTCATCGGGAGCGCTTGAATATGCGAGGTCCTATGCGGTTGTTTGGGCGCCAATGCTCGATATGTTCAACCACAATAACAACCTCGATCTCACCAACACAGCCGCTTACCGTGCTGTGTGACGCATGCTATACTACTTCTGTCAGCTAACAGTACATGAATACACAAAATAAAGTCATCCTTCGCATTCGTTTTCCTTTTGAAACAGAGGAAATGAAACTTCAAGCGCGTATCGCCAAATACGAGCGGCTTTATTATTCCCTGTTTCATTTGTTGCTCAATAAAAAGAAAACTCTTTCGTTTGAAATCGTTGTTCTTTCGAATATCATTAAATTTTATATTGTCGCAGAGAGGACGCTTGTCAGCGCTCTTACATCGCTTGTTTTTGCCGAATTTTCAGATATCGAACTTGCCGAAGTGTCGGATTATGATGACGCGGAAATGCTGCCGCAACAAGCGCTTGGATTTTATTTGGATTTGGCGGGAAGTAAGGCGTTTAGTTTGCGCGTAGCAGGGAAGACAGACTCTGACCCATTGCTGCCATTTTATAACTTACTCTCAGATGTTCCGCCCAACGATGGCATGCTCTACCAAGTGATGATTGATCCTTTGGATGAGACAGTGATGGGCGATACCGGCGGAGGTGTATATGGATTTTCTGAAAAACAAGAAGCTGGCGAGATTCATCCGAAATTCCGGGCCGATATCCGCATTCTGTATTTTTTCCCTGAGACACGTAAAGATCTCAACACGATTTACGATTATTTCGAGAATATTTTCAGTCCGTTTTCAACGGAGCGCAATCATATTGAAGTAAAGCCCGCAAAAGACCTTATGTCCTTTGCCGACAATGTACTCAATCGCGTGATGGAGCGCAACCTTCTGCTTACTACGGATGAAGTTGCCTCATTTTTCCACTCACCCGATCCAACGGCAAAAATCCGTGGCGTTGATTGGCTCTTTTCACGAAAAGCAGAACCGCCGCTCTCATTGCCCACCGCGGACACGTGTCCTCCCGACCAGATTTCTCTGTTTGCAACCACCAATTTCCGCGGGCGCGAAGTTACCTTTGGCCTTATGCGCGAAGACCGTCGACGCCACCTGTACTCAGTAGGAAAAAGCGGATCAGGAAAAAGTAAATTATTGGAAAAGCTTATTGCCGACGACATTGTTCATGGCAAAGGCGTGTGCGTTATTGATCCACACGGCGATCTTATTCAGGCAGCCCTGCAGTGGATTCCAAAAGAACGCTACAAGGATCTCGTCTACTTTAATCCTTCGGATCTTGATTATCCAATTGCTTTTAATCCGCTAGAAAATGTCGGCCGTGAATTCAAGCAACAGGTAACATACAGTTTGATCGAAATTTTTAAAAAGTTTTTCGGCGGAGATTGGTCGCCAAAAATTGAACACGTGTTTCGTTTTACCATTTTGGCGCTCTTGGATTTCAAGCAGGCGACACTCATGAGTGTACAAAAAATGCTTACCGATCGGCCGTACCGCCAGATGATTATAGAGCACATCCAAGATCAAGTGGTAAAAAAGTTCTGGGCAAATGAATTTTCCAGCTGGTCAGAAAAGTTCGATAACGAAGCGATTGTTCCGCTTGTGAACAAGCTCGGACAGTTTTTGGCAAATGAAATGGTCCGAAATATTGTGGCGCAGTCGAAAAATAAAGTTGACTTGGATGATATCATGAATAACAGCAGAATTCTTTTAATCGAGCTTTCAAAAGGTAAGCTTGGCGATGAAAATTCCGCGCTTCTTGGCTCGTTGATCATTACCAAGATTCAACAGCAAGGCATGAAGCGCGCGTTTATGGCAGAAGAGAAGCGTGCAGATTTTTATCTCTATGTTGATGAGTTCCAGAATTTTTCAACCAAGACGTTTGATGACATCTTGTCTGAGGCGAGAAAATACCGCATCAGCCTTACGGTGTCCCATCAGTTTTTAGGCCAGTTGTCGCAAAACGCGCGTGAGACGGTGTTTGGAAATGTCGGCTCAATTATTACCTTCCGTATGGGTGCCGATGATGCTGCGTACTTGGCGCAAGAGTTTGCGCCTCGTTTTTCCGGGCACGATATTATGAACTTGGATGTGCGCTCGCTCTATGTCAAGATGTCGATCAACGGCTCAACGCCTCCGGCATTTTCTGCGCGCACCATGAATGTGGTAACGCCTCAAAAGACAGAGGAAGAGTATAACGAGCTTATCAACACAAGTCGTTCAAAATACGCAACATACATTCAGCAGGTACTTGAAGAATTTGAGGCTCTCTATGAGAATAGAAAGCCGGAGAAAAAAGAGGAAAAAATTGAAGAAGAGGTGTTTGAAGTACCTATTGTTTAGCTTACAGCTTCTAGCTTTTAGCTTTTAGAATCTGACGTTTTATGCCTGATATAGTACGGACATGTAACATAACAGGTAAGCAATTTACGGTATCAGAGCTCGAGCAACAGCTTCGAGCTTCTTTTGACGTTGGGCTATCCGAGCTGCATCCTACCGAGCGCATGCGCGAATTGCTCGCATGGCGAAATATCGCAACGCTGTATCCAATACAATGCAGTCTCTGTTCCAAGCAAACACTTTCTTTTTACAATCCCGAAAATACCTTCCCAAAATATTGCAAAGAGTGTTTTTATTCGGAAGCATGGGAGGCGCCAAGCGCCGATATTGATTTTACCCGCCCATTTTTTGAACAAATCCACGAGCTTTACCTTCGCACGCCAAGCCTTGCTCTCTCTATAACTCCACCGATGGAAAATAGTGATTTTTGTAACGCCGCAACAGCGATGAAAAATTGCTACCTGTGTTTTAACGCAGGATCATGCGAAAATTGCATGTACGTGTACACGGGAGTGAATAACAAAGAATGTCTTGATCTCTATGCCTTTGGAAACTCAGAGATGTGTTATGAAAGCGCTGGTGGCGGACGATCGTATAGGTTGTTTTGGAGTCAATGGGTTATCTCATGTAGTGAAAGTTATTTCCTCTACGACTGCCAGGACTGCACCGATTGTTGTATGAGTGTAGGCTTGCGGCATAAGAAGTATGTCTTTCGTAATGTCCAGCTTTCAAAAGATGAGTACGAAAAACGCATGGCCGCAATCAATTTTGGAAGTCATTCACAAATTCAAGAATTACTCGCCGAATACCGTAAGATGAAGGGGAGCTATCCGAAAAAAAGTATGAATGGCATAAGTAATGAACATGTGAGCGGCAATTATCTCTATCGATGCAAAGATGTTCTTGAGTCATATACTATGGACACCGCCGAGCGATGCGTAAACTGCTATAACCTTCTCGATCGGGTTAAGGATTGTCTTGATGTCTGTAGCTTTGGCTATGGTCTTGAACGCGCATATTACTCCTCTTCCGTGGGCATGTCATTTAATGTTCGGTATTGCTTCATTTGTGTTGAGAAATCTTCAAATCTTGAATATTGTATGGAGATGCGAGGTTGCCATGATTGTTTTGGCAGTGCTGGCTTACGAAAAAAAGAATATTGTATTCTCAATAAACAATACAGCAAAGAAGAGTACGCGATACTCAAGGGGAAATTGATCGAGCATATGAAAGAAACCGGAGAGTATGGGCATTATTTTCCAAAAAATATGAGCCCTTTCGGATATAATGAGACAGAGGCGCAATTGGCGCTGCCGTTAACGCGGGAGCAGGCACAAGAACAGGGTTACCGTTGGTATGAAAAATCTTCGCCAACCTATTCACAAAGTTCGATTGCCGTTCTTCCCGATACAATCGATGATACCGACTGGGAAGACGTGAAGGGGAAAATCATTGTGTGCCAGGAGTCGGGACGTCCGTTTAAAATCATCAAACAAGAGTTTGATTTTTATAAGAAGCATGGAATTCCGGTGCCTCGTCTTCACCCTGATGCGCGGCTTGCCGAGAGATTTCCAACAGGCGAACTCTACAATCTGCATTCAGCATCATGCGTGCAGTGCAGCGCCTTAGTAGAGACAAGTATGAAGAACGAAGATGCTATCCTTTGTGAATCTTGTTATCAAAAAACGACCGTATGAATACTGTAGAAACAAAAAGCTGCCAAAATTGTAGAAGCGATTTTAGTCTTTCTGACGATGAGCAAGTCTTTTACGATCATATTCGCGTGCCTGCGCCGACATGGTGTGCGCAGTGTCGCCTAGTTCGTCGTATGGCGAGTATCAGCTTTCGATTTCTTTTTAAAAACGAGTGCAAAAAGTGCGGCAAATCGCTTCTTTCAATGTATGAGCAAAATGCAGAGAGAGTTGTGTACTGCAACACATGTTGGTGGGGGGATTCATGGGATGCTGTTGATTATGGACGCGACTATGATTTTTCCCGTCCGTTTTTCGAACAGTTCAAAGACTTGCTATGCGTGATTCCCCGCATGGCAATGTCGGTTGATACGCCATCGATGGTCAATAGTGATTTTTGCAACGGTGCTGCAGGCCTCAAGGACTGTTACCTTGTGTTCCATGCGGATAAAGGTGAGCGAAGCTACTATTCATCGTACACGAAAAATATTAAGGATTGCTCCGATGTAATGTGGGCAACAAACTGCGAGTTATGCTACAACAGCAGTTCAATAACGGATTGTTTCCAATGTGTATATAGTATTAATTGTGAACATTCAAACAACCTCATTGCGTGCCGCGACTGCGCGGGGTGCAGCGACTGTATCGGATGCGCTGGATTAAAAAATAAGCAATATTACATTTTCAACAAGCCCCACACCAAAGACCAGTACGAAGAAGAAAAGAGAAAAATGAATCTTCACACACGCACCGGCGTAGAAGAAATGCGAAGAAAAGCATCAGAGGTTTGGAGCTCAGCTCCCTATCGCTACATGTATGGCAAAAAGTATGAAAACTGCGACGGCGACTACCTCATGAACTGTAAAAACGTCCATAACGGCTTTCGAGTTGAAGACACTGAAGATACAACCAATGCAGCGGTACTCTACTGGAATGTCAAAGATTCGCGCGATTACACGTCATGGGGGAACGTGGCATCTTTGATATACGAATGCGCTGGAGTAGGTGAGGACGCCTACGATATTCAAATGTCGACCGATTCTTGGGGGAAGATATCACACCTACGATACTGCGCCATCTGCTTGAGTTCGCAGAATCTTTTCGGCTGCGCGGGTATGCGAAAAAAACAATACTGTATTCTCAACAAAAAGTACACTAAAGAAGCGTATGAAGAGCTTGTACCAAAAATCGTTGAGCATATGAACAATATGCCGTTTGTCGATGAGCAAGGACGGACATACCGCTATGGCGAATATTTTCCACTCTCTGTTCTTGGCCGCGCCTACAATGAGAGTGTTGCCTATGATTTTTTTCCTAAGACAAAAGATCAAGCTCTCCAACTTGGGTCGCCATGGAAAGATAGAGAGGAGCGTGTTACAGCCCCAACCCTTACTACCATTTCTGATGATATCAAAAATGTGCGGGATGATATTTCTAAAGAGATGCTCCAGTGTGTAAATGCAGAGGCGAACACGCCGGACTGCACCAAAGTATTCAAGATTATCAAGCAAGAGCTGGATCTTTATCGCAAGCTTTCAGTTCCACTTCCTCAAAAGTGTCCCGTGTGTCGTACAAAAGATTTATTGGCGCTATTACCGCCACTGCAACTCTGGGATCGGCAGTGTATGTGTGGCGGTAAGCGTTCTACAAATGGATTCTATGCCAATGAAATGGAGCACTATCATGGCACCGAAGCCTGTTCAGCGGAATTCAAAACAACCTACAGTCCTGACGGGCCTGAAATCGTATATTGCGAAAACTGCTACCGTTCAGAATTCATTTGATCGGAGCTTATAGCTTGTAGCTTTCAGCTTGCAGAAGCAACACCTACAACCTATAACCTACAACCTATAACCTAGCAAATGCTTACCAAACAATCAGTTACAAAAAATGCAGTGTATTTTCTTGGGTCAACAGTCGCGCAGAAAGCGATGACTTTTTTGTATTTCATACTTGTCGCGCGATCGTTCGGACCTCTTGAGCAGGGAAGATATAGTACCGCAATAGCATTTGCCACTTTTTTTGGCGTTTTCATAGACATAGGGCTTTCATCTGCATTGACGCGAGAGTCATCTCGCGTATCGCGCGAAGAAATTTCAAAGTACGCGGGACAGATGTTGTTGTTGCGCTTTACGCTTGGCATCCTTGTGTATGGCGGCATGATAGGGGCTGCATATCTCTTTGGTTTATCACATGAGTTAATACAACTCATTTTTGTTACCGGCTGCGCTGCCCTTATAGACGTGGTCGCCACATCTTTTTGGGCGATTATACGAGGGTTGCAAAATTTACGGTATGAAGCTCTAGGTGGGATTATCGCGAACGGAACAATGATTGTGTTTGGTGGTGGAGCAATGCTTTTTCATATGCCCATTACGGCGCTTGTCGTTGCTCTCTTCCTTGGCAGTCTCGCAAATCTCGCATACGTTGTATATGTCATCACCCGTAATGCACACATACGATTTTCACTTCGACCTCAGATCGCAATCCTAAAAAAATTATTGATGTTGTGCGCGCCATTTGCTGGAGCGGCAATTTTTTCTCGAATTTATACATTCACCGATACCACGCTTGTCGCGCGCTTAGCTGGAGAGCAGTTTGCCGGCTATTATGCCGCAGGCAGCAAACTCGTGCTGGCGCTCAATATGATTCCAGCCGCGCTTGCGGCAAGTTTGTATCCGGCAATGAGCGCGCATTTTGTATCCACGCAAGAGCATATTGGAAAACTCTTAGAAAAGTCATTGCAGTATTTGGCGCTGATTGCATTGCCGCTCGCCGTTAGCATAGCGACTGTCGCGCCGTATCTTGTGCCACTTTTCTATGGGGAAAGCTACGATCAAACCATTACGGTAGTGCAGTACATTATGCCAGGACTTGTTTTTAGTTTTCTGATTTTTCCTCTTGGCTCGGTAATCGCTGCAACAAACAGGCAAAAGCTGAATACGATGATTATGGGGGTTGCCGCGGGTCTCAATATCTTATTGAATATTCTCTTGATTCCGATGTACGCGCATCTCGGAGCAGCGGTCACTTTTAGCGTTACCTACGGAACTATTTTTGTGTTCAGCCTTATGGCAACACATGAGTACTGGAAGGACTCCTCTGCACGAGTCGCATTATCATTGGTAAAGATCTGTGTTTCTGCCCTTTGTATGGCTTTGAGTATACTTGTTCTCACTCAATTCATTCCCGATGTTATTGCTATCATACTCGGTTGTTTGGTATATCTCATCATGATTTATATCACACGATCACTGACGCGCGAGATGATTGATGAAGTAAAACATAGATTCAGACATTCATGAAAAAAACGCTTCTTGTCACCCTTGATTACTACCCTAATGTCGGCGGCATAGCAAACTATTGGAAACGACTGAGCGACTGTTTGCCAGCTGAGTCTTTTCTCGTGTATGTTCCCAAACTTTCTCGTATTGTGTTTCCACGTTGGCTTCCCTTGTTCTTTCGTGTCTATTCAATTATAAAAAAAGAAAAGATCGAGCATGTGATTGTCGGTCAGATTCTGCCGATCGGCACGGTCGTATGGATTTTGTCAAAGGTAATGCAAATACGCTATAGCGTCTCGACGCACGGTATGGATATTGCGCCTGAGCGGCTTTCATCGCGAAAAATTTTTTTATGTAAAAAAATTCTTGCCGGAGCAGAGTTTGTTATCTGCAATAGTGAATACACCGCATCGCTTGTGAAGCGGTATGGTCAAATCGCACATATTGAAATTGTGTACCCATGCCCATCGATTATTCCATCGGATCATGCGACAATACAAAATCAGAATCATACACTTCTCACAGTCGCGCGGCTTGTAAGGCGCAAGGGGCACGAGGATGTGCTTCGCGCTCTAACAGGACTTGTAAAAGAATTCCCTGATCTTTCCTATGTCATTATTGGAGATGGCCCCGAGCGGCAGTTTCTTGAAAATCTTGCGCGGCAGCTTCAGTTGGATACGCGCGTTCGCTTTGTGGGTCACGCGAGCGATGAAGAAGTCGCGGAGTGGTACACGCGGACTTCTGTTGTGATCATGACGCCGACCAGGGAGGGCGGAGACGTGGAAGGCTTTGGCATTACGTATTTGGAAGCTAATGCGTTTGGAAAGCCGGTTATCGCAAGTCGTACCGGTGGTGTAGGCGAGGCGGTTGTCGATGGTGAGACAGGCATCTTGGTAAAGCCTGGAGATAGTCAGGCAATCCATGATGCTATACGATGCTTACTGAACGATCGTGTATTGGCAGAGAGGCTTGGCAACACTGGACGCATGCGTGTCCAGCAAGATTTTAATTGGCGTGAGCAAGCAAGGAAATTAGAGCAGGCACTTCATTGACAACAATCGCAGGAGTACTATGCTTAACGCAGTACTTTTTGTGGAAGGAGCGCTTCAAATGGACTGGCCAGCAATCCTCAACCTTTTTTCTCTAAAGAGAAAAACGAGCATACGCAATCCTTCACAACTCGACCTCTTTTACTACGCGCGTCGTGTAAGAGTGACCGAGAGATTTGATGGGATGACCGTTCTCCTACAAGATTCAATGAGCGTACATATTGTATCACCTTGCAAACTTGAAAGTGAAAATGAAATTCGAGAAAGAATTATTCGACAAGCCCGAGATAACCTTACGGAGCGGCAACTCTGCAAGGACCCGAGCTGTATAGATGTAATGGTTTGCGGTGATTAGTATACGATCTCCCCAAATACTATGTGGTTCCACCTCGTGGAGCCATTCATTTTTCATGATTTCAATTATCATTCCAGCGCTTAATGAGGGAAAGGTGTTGCCAAGAACATTGGATAGTATTTTTGCTCAGAGCTACAAGGATATTGAGGTTATCTATATTAATGATGGTTCGACAGATAACACTGATGAAGCGATCAAGCCATACCTTGATCGCGTGGCATATATAAGGCATGAGAAAAATCTCGATAAGCAGGTGAGTCGCAACGAAGGTCTTGCGATTGCAAGAGGTGAGTATGTTTTTGTCTGCGACGCAGATATTGTTATGCGCCCTGATTGTCTTGAAAAAATGTTCAAGGCCCTTGAGGATCATCCGGAATGTTCCTTTGCCTATTCAGGGTTCAAGTGGGAATGGAAGACTTTTAAAAGTTTTGCTTTTGATATTGAGCGATTAAAAAAGATGAATTACATAAATACCGCAAGTTTGGTGCGTCGAACTGACCATCCTGGTTTTGATCCTGAAATTCATAAATTTCAAGATTGGGATGTTTGGCTGACCGTAGCGCTGCGGGGAAGGAACGGGTACTACATTCCTGAGATTCTTTTTTCAATAGGCGAAAATCTCGAGCGCGCTGTACGTCCCGGTATTTCGAAGTGGCTTCCTCGCATCGCGTATAAAATTCCCTGGAAGTTGTTTGGTATACGCCAAAAAGCAGTTGAAAAATATGAAGAAGGCAGACGTGCTATTAAAGCGAAACACCATCTTTTGTAATAGATAATACGTTAATCGCATCTTCAAGTTTGTAAGGCCCGATCGATGTTCGTTTGAGCTTTTCAAGATAGGCTCCACAGCTAAGGGTCGTACCAATGTCGCGTGCGAGCGCACGAATGTAGGTTCCACTCGATACATGAACGCGAATGGTTGCCAGTGGCCATGAGTAGTTGAGCAGGTCTATTGAATGGATTGTAATTTTCTTTCGAGAAAGTTCTGGCGTTATCCCTTTTCTCGCAAGTTCATATGCTTTTTTGCCTTTGATTTTTTTTGCGGAAAACGCAGGGGGAAGTTGTTCGTGTTCACCGATACATGAATGAAGTACACTTTCCAGTTCTTCTTGTGAGGGAGGAGTAGCGCCCTTCGCTGGTGTAATGTCGCCAGTACAATCGTCAGTCGTACTTGAAGCTCCAAAATGGAGCACTGCCTCGTACCCCTTATCCATATGAAGAAATTCCGACTGGCGTTTGGTTGACTCGCGTCCAATAAGGACGATCAAGAGTCCTTCCGCAAAAGGATCGAGCGTGCCCGCATGACCTACGCGCTTAACGCCCGTCATCTTTCTGACACGAACGACAATATCGTGAGATGTTGGACCGACTTCTTTATTTATTAACACAATCCGATTATTAAGAGCTTTTGATATCATTACGTGAAATCCCAATTAATAATTGCTATATTGCTATATTGTT
>JACQRZ010000020.1 GCA_016206235.1 Candidatus Uhrbacteria bacterium | reverse complement strand
TGGAAATTGGAAATTGGAAAATTTTTTTGCGTTTCATAATTTCAGAAAGCTAACGCCAGTTATACATCTTTTCAATTACGTTTGTGCTTGATGGGGCATCGCCATACATCCATCGTACTTCAGAGACGACCTGAACACCGATCTTTTGTGTGTCGTTTGGACATATATTTTCATCTTGGACACTTTCAATATCACCTGCCAGGCAAATGGACTGCAAGCGTATTTTGCGAAACATATTAGCAACTTTTTCTGTACTTTCCGTTCCGCCTTGATAGTAGCGTCCCGCAGACGTCCGATACATTTGGTAGGCAGCATCGGTAATTTCACCTTGGCATATCGCATCTGACACAAAGGTAAATGCTGTCATAGCGCTTTCAATAACAGCACATGAGGTGCTTGTCTGGCTCACCAACCCGATATCCCAATCCTGATTGGCAAGCCAATTTGAGTCACGAAAACCCCGTACGAACTCAACTCCCTCTTTTGCCAAATTCACGGCAACGAGCCGAGATGTTCCAATGCCTTGATTGCGAAGATTTGATGTTGCAAGCGTCAATGCGCCGACAAGCGCTGTAGACAAAATAAATACCGCGGTCAGTAATTCAATAATGGTAAACCCCCGCCTAACTTTTGTTTCACAAAACTTAGGCGGGCAAGCCCGCCATTTATTGTGGCTTTCTTTGAAATGCCTCGATATGAATTTCTTCAAAAAGATTGTCTTGCCGTACAACGGCATATCGCTGTTTTACAAGTTCTAAAAGCGCCAAAAAACTGACAATAACCTCTGCGCGCGTCGTGCCCTTCGAAAAACAGGCACTAAAATAGGTACGTACCCGTTTTGAGAGCAGCTCCTTAATATGATGTATTTTATCATAGATACTGATCCGCGTATCGAACACGATTTTTTTTGGGATATTCACGACCACTTCAGCGCGTGCAATGATATCGAGAAATGTTTTTTTCAAAAGATCCTTTGATATGGTAGGGGGCGGTGAAAATCCCTCTTCGACCACCGGCTTTACGTCTCTTGGAAAAAGGATGCGCCTCTCTAAAAAGAGTTTTTCCAGCTGCCTTGAAGCATTGGCAAACTCCTGATAAATTTTTAGTTGGCGGGCAAGGTCTTCTATCTCCTGCTCCTCATCAGCTGTAATCTGCGGCAATAACGAACGCGATTTTAAAAGAATGAGTTTCGATGCAACAACAAGAAAATCGGCCAATTCATCGCTCTGGATTTCTCGAGAGAGGTGTGATACGCGAGTGAGATATTCATCAGTAACTCGTGCGAGAGAAACTTCAGTGATATCGAGCTGCTGCTGCTCAATGAGACGGAGCAACAAATCAAGAGGACCTTCAAATTGTTCTAATGTAACGTCGAGCATTTACATGGGGCATGAAACATGAAGCATGATCATGGCTGTTTATTTTTTCTTTACTGGTTTCCTCTTTGACGTTTTTTTCGCTGGCGTGTTTTTTTTGGCGCCAATCGACTTTTTCTTTTTTGCCGATTTTGGTTTTTTAAATTTTTTGACTGCAGCAAAAGCGCCAATGAGCGGCGATTCGAGCCTGACAAAATCTTTGAGCTTCAATAGTAATGAATCGGTAAAACTCCCCGTCGGGAAAATACCCTTCGCGTTTTTTGCAAATGCTTTGTCGAGAAGAACAGGGATCTTATACAGCGAACCGAACGGCGAGAGTCCTTGTTTCTTTTTTAGCTTTAACGCTGCTATGACTTCCTTTTCGGTTGGAATGCGTACTCTTTTTGCCTTGAGCAACTTAGTAACTTTTTTGAGATCAAGCATATGGCCTGCAGACAGAACGGCGCAAAACCATCCCTTATCAACCTTAAGCACCAGTGGCTTTGCGATATCGCCTACTTTGACGCGTAACGTTTGAGCAGCATCATACGCGGTATAAACAACGCGGTGCACAAGATGTTTATAGTCCAGCTTTGCGCTCTCTACATGCGAGAATACATTTGTTGGCATAGGCATAGATTTAATGAAGCATGAAGCATGAAACATGAAACATCCGATTGCTCCATGCTGCATGCTCCATGCTATGTGATAATTTTTATTCCGAGTTCCCTCAGCTGCTTCTCCGATACCGGGGCGGGTGCGCTCATCAAAAGATCCTGGGCGCGGCCGTTCTTAGGGAATGCGTAAATATCACGTATACTTGGGCACTCCCAAAGCACCATCATGAGACGATCGACACCCGGGGCGATACCGCCGTGAGGCGGTGCGCCATACTGAAAAGCGCGGATCATCCCGCCGAACTTGGCATCGACGTCCTCTTGAGTATACCCCGCAATTTCAAAAGCGCGGTACATAATATCGGGCCGGTGGTTGCGGATTGCACCGGAACTGATTTCAAACCCATTGCAGATAAGATCGTACTGGTACGCGAGAATGGTAAGCGGGTCTTTAGTATTGAGGTCATCCATTCCTCCCTGCGGCATCGAGAATGGATTGTGCGAGAAGTCCACCTTCTTATACTCCTCGTTCCACTCGTACATCGGGAAGTCGACAATCCATGCCCATGCTGCAGTATTGGGATCGGCAAGTTTTTGCTTCTTTGCAATTTCGGCTCGAACAGCGCCCACCGACTTGCATACGGTCTCCCACTCCCCTGCTCCGAAGAAAATCGCATCTCCTGCGTTTGCGCCAACATGCGAGACGATCGAACGTGACAGCTCATCACCCAAGAATTTCACAATGGGTGACTGCAGTTCGTTTTCCTTGACGATGATGTACGCCAACCCTTGCGCGCCGTAGATTTTTGCAACAGCCGTGAGGTCGTCAATATCTTTGCGAGTGAAATCCGCTCCGTTAGGTACGCATAGCGCATGGACTACACCTTTCTTTGCAACCGTATCTGCAAATACTTGGAATCCGCAACTCTCCACCATCGACGAGATAGGAGTGATCTTTAATTCGTATCGTAGGTCGGGCTTGTCTGACCCATAGGTGTTCATCGCCTCTCTCCATGCAAGACGTTGAAACGGTTTGGCAACAATTTTTTTGGTGCTAAACTGCCCCGTGAGCTGTACCATGAGCGGCTCAACGACAGAGAACACATCTTCTTGTTCCGCAAAACTCATTTCTAAGTCGAGTTGATAAAACTCACCTGGATGTCTGTCTGCACGCGGGTCTTCATCGCGAAAACATGGCGCAATCTGGAAGTAGCGATCGAGTCCTGACACCATCAAAAGCTGCTTGAACTGCTGCGGAGCTTGCGGGAGCGCATAAAACATTCCTTTGTGGATACGACTTGGCACCAGGTAGTCGCGTGCACCTTCCGGAGATGAACTTGTGAGAATTGGTGTCTGCACCTCGACAAACTTTTGCGAATGCATATATTCACGAATTGCTGTCAGAAACGCATCGCGCCTTGTAAGCATCTCTTGCATCTGTGGACGGCGCAAATCCAGAAAACGATACTGCAGACGGATCTCCTCGTTGATATTTACATCATCGGTCACCTCAAACGGTAACGTCTTTGCCTCACTTAACACTGCGAGATTTTCTGTAAAAACTTCGATCGCACCCGTATGGATATCCTCGCGCGCGGCTCCTTCAATGCGTAAGCGTACTTCGCCGGCAATCTTGAGCACCCACTCCGAACGCGCACGCTCTGCGAATGCAAATGCTTCCTTGTGATCAGGATGGATGACGACCTGGGTCATACCGTAGTGATCGCGCAGATCAATAAAAATAACGCCACCGTGGTCGCGTCTGGAGTGTACCCAACCAGTCAGTGTTACCTGCGCGCCAACGTCGCTTTTCGAAAGCTCTCCGCATGTATGTGTTCGCATCATAGTATTCCATCAGAGCACGTAACATGAACCATGGAGCACATTAGTATCAAATTCTTGCTTTCTGCTACGCGCTGCATGCTCCATGAAGTAGTATAAGTATAACGAAAATCAACTTTTTTGCAAATTCTTTCGGCCTGCTACAAAATCGTAATACTCCTTGGAGCGAAGAGGATGCTCTAAGGCGTGCGTATAGTCCGTGCCGTAGCCCAAGAGCACACCCAACTGTGCAAGAAACCTCTCGGAAATTTTAGCGCGCATGGTATCTTTCGCCAGTGTCAGCGATTGTAAAAATGCACATACATGCGAGAACAATTCCTTGTCCGCTTGATCCCATTTTACGCACTGGTCAAAGACTTCGATACAATGCAACGCACATGTTAATTTTTCTAAGTTCTGTTTTAAGTCACTGTTCGTATGATGAATATCAACTGTTGCAATACGATCGATAGCTTTCCCTTGCGCAATCGTAAAAGTCGCAATATTGAGAAGCTCTAAATTCCCCGCAAGCTTACTTGATAACTTTCGACAGCCTTGGGCCATGGCCTGGATTTTACCTCGCTCAAGGGTATAAAGAGTAAACAACTTATCGTGCTCACGAAAATCTTTTTTTCCAATAATGATACCGAGGGTACGGAATGTCATTCGATGATGGTTTAGGGTAGAGGGTTTAGGGTAGAGGGTTGAGACTTATCAAAGTAGCTTTGGAGAATAAGCATGGCGGCAAGAGCGTGTTCGTCTGTTGACTCTCCAACTCGCTTTCCTTGCTCATGTATAAGATGTCGCGCCTCGCGAGATGTGAAGCTTTCATCAACCGTCATAACAGGTGCCGACACTTGTCGTCGTAGAAGGTAAACGACTGATTCAATTTTTTTACGCTGATCAACAAAAACACTTCCCATTCCTGGAACACCAATCACAAGTGTATCAATATTCTCTTGAGAACATACTCGCGAGATGTCCGAACACAAAGTCTCAGCTCCCGCGTTCACAAGAGTTATAAGTGGCAATGCAAGCTTGCTGTCATCGTCTCCAATTGCAAGACCGATATGCTTGTCGCCGTAATCAATACCTAAGTATCGCATAAGTGAAACCTAGAACCTCGTTAAAATATCATATCCGCTTTTGGTAACCGCAATCGTGTGTTCAAAATGCGCAGCCCAAGAACCGTCTGCGGTGCGAATGGTCCAGCGGTCGGGATCAACGTTTACCTGCCATGTTCCTAAAGTAACCATTGGCTCAATGCAGATAACCATGCCTTCGGCAAGTTGTACTTTTGGCATGCGCGGATCATAGTAGCAAAAAATCGGCGGATCTTCATGAACAGCATATCCCACGCCATGGCCGGTTAAATCGCGCACCACGCCGTATCCTCTACTCTCGCAATAGTGCTGGATTGTCTTTGAAATATCATGCACAAAAGCGCCGGCACGCACCTGCTGTATCGCCTCCTCCAGGGACTTTTTGGTATCAGCAATCAAGTTCTTTGCTTTGTCTGAAATAGCGCCAACTCCAACGGTAACTGCCATATCGGTAAAAAGACCGTTTTGTGCCGGATACTGGACGCCGATATCGAGTCCCACAATATCGCCGTCACGGATAACAATATCTCGAGTACCAATGCCATGCACCACCTCATCGTTGATTGAAACGCAGAGCGTTGCTGGGTATGCAGGCGAACGCCTTGACTGTCCATACCCTAAAAATGCCGGCCGACCACCATGCTTTTCCAAAAATGTACGCGCAAATGTGTCCAAGTCTTTCACGCGTGTGCCTTCAACAACTCGTTGCTGTAACTCAACTAAGCACTGTGCAAGTATCTGTCCTCCTTGCCGCATGATTTCTATTTCTTCTAGTTTTTTTATAGTGATCATATTTATCAAGTATATGGGGAACCGACTCGCTCGTCAAAGCATATGTTCTATTATTGACGCTGAACTTTTCTTTTGCTAGGGTGATCCTTAGTGTCTTTCTTGGGGAGGAATAAACAATGAAAGAGCTGTACTTGTTCATTACAATAATAGGATTGATCGTACTGACAGGTCTTGGGATATATGTAAGCATAAAAGCACGTACGCATTCGCTTATTCAAAAGCTTCAGAATAGATGGATTGGCTTCATTATCGTAAGCGAAAATCCAAACTCGACCTTAGATATCGCCGGAGCACACAATGTTGACGTTGTTTTGAAACAGCACCTTCAGAAGCATGACATCACACAAAGTATTTTTTTCTCGCATGAAGCACATGAACGAGTTCCAATAAAAGTAACGGCAAGCGATAAAACTCGAACAAAAAACCTGAAACGTTTGTACGATTCTCTGTTCGCTTATTCTCCCTCACGCGAAAAAAAGATTGAAGACCATATAATAAGAAACGGCCTCAATCTTCTTGTAAGCGTTGAGGTGCGACATGCTGGCTTTGAGACACGTGAACAGAATAAAGAATTCTATGTCCTTTCTGTAAAGCTGTATGCGCCAAATGGCACGTGTATTTCAGCTCAGGGATTCACGACAGATGGTGTCAATGAGAAAGCTATCGAAAAGGTCGCCTATTCTATCATTGGTTTTATCGGCGAGGGTAATTACGCGTACCATCCGTCTCCGACAGAACTTCTTCCAGCTTCGAGCTAACCACTCGGGGCTCTCTTTTTTTTCAAAAGAAAAAGCAGTGCGACAAACGCACCGAATGAATCAACGCCGAGATCGAGGAGCGATGCCGTGCGCCCCTTCACAAATGACTGATGGATCTCATCACTCATTGCATACAATACGCAAAACGCAAAAACGATTCCGGCAGCTGCCAGAGCGGAACACTGCATGCTGCCTCGCACTGCACGCCACGTGAGCAGCGCGAGCACACCGTACTCGAGCATATGAGCGCCTTTTCGTAGAGCAAAATCATGTTCAAGTCCGCTCGAAAGATCGGGTATGCTCGAAAAAAAATACAAAAGCCCGCACCATAGGGTAACGGGCAACCAGAGAGATAATAATCGAGCGAGCGACTTCATTTACAATATATGAAAAGCATCTTTACTTTCAATCAAGGCTATAGTTGTAAGTACAAAGTTGTAAGCTGTAAGTAATTTTTTCCTTGACGCACAATTTACTATCTACAACTTACAACTGACAACTATTACAGGAATGCCTCGTAATCGCGCATAGTAAGCTGCGCCTCAATCTGCTTGAAGGTTTCCAAAACAACACTGACGACAATCAAAAGACTCGTACCGCCAACAGCGAGCGCAGAAAGCCCTGTTAGATCTTGGAGCATTAAAGGAAGTACAGCGATAAATCCTAAGAAAATGGCGCCGGGCAAAATAATGCGGCTCACAATAGATTGCAGGTATTCAATCGTCGGATTGCCTGGACGAATGCCAGGAATAAACCCACCTTGCTTTTGCAAGTTCTCAGCAATTTGTTCGGGCTTGAAAATAACTGCCGTATAAAAATAGGTAAAGCCGATAACCAACAAGAAGTAGAGTACGCCATAGATGATGTTGTTCTGAAAAAAAGAGATAACGGCTTGGGCAGCAGCAACGAGTTCAGGAGTCTTTGCGCGAAGAAAAAACTGCGCAATGGTTGGAGGGAATAAAATAATTGATATTGCAAAAATAATAGGAATAACACCCGCTTGATTGACGCGGATAGGTAGATGAGTATCAACGCCGCCGGTCATACGAGACCCATGCATTTGCCGCGCGTACGAAACAGGAATATTACGCTGTCCTTCAGTCATAACAACAACCAGAGCAATAATAACAATGCTGATAACCGCAAAAAGCGCCAGATTAAACATTTGAGTTGCATCGAGGAGCTCCAATGACTGAATAACCCTTGGTGCTGAGGCAACGATACCGGCAAAGATAATCAAGGAAACGCCATTGCCGATCTTCTTCTCTGAGATAAGTTCTCCAATCCACATCAAAAAAATGGTTCCCGCAGTCATGGTCAAAATCATCAATGCCATACTCCATGGGTCGAGCGATCCTAAAATGGGCTTTGGCGACTGCTTCAAAAGCATGATAAGGCCATAACTCTGAAGCACTGCAAGCGGCACGGTGAGGTATCGTGTGTATTGATTGATTTTTTGGCGGCCATACTCTCCCTCTTTCGAAAGCGCTTCAAGTCGCGGAATGATCATGACAAGGAGCTGGAAGATAATTGATGCGGTAATATAGGGGCCCACACCCATAGCAACAACGGAAAACTGCTCCAGACCACCTCCAGAAAAAATATTTAACAAGCCAAAAATTTCGTTGCCCTGAAAAAATGAGCGAAGATTGGCCACATTCACTCCTGGAAGCGGAATATTTGCGGCAAAACGAAAAACAACAAGCATTCCCAAAACAAAGAGAATCTTGTTGCGCAGATCTGGCAGTTTCCAAATTTGAACCAGTTTTTCAAACATATCCTAGAGGAAAATTCGAAATTTAAAATCCGAAAATCGAAACAAATTCAAATAGTTAAATCCAAAATTCAAAACGTTACTTTTTCGAATTTCGGATTTCGTGCTTCGTATTTACTGTTCCACCGGCAGCCTCAATTTTTTTGCGGGCAGATTCAGACACCAAACATCCTTCGATGGTAAGCTTTTTTGTTACTTTTCCATCCGCAAGTATCTTAACGGAAAACGTTTTGCCTTTCAAAGGCCGCACAAGACCGTGCTGAACCAACAGACCTGGATTGACAACCGTGCCACTATTAAAAAGCTCGAGATCCTTTACATTTAATGTCAACGATTTTGCATGCAAGCTTTTGAATCCGCGAAGTTTTGGTACGCGCAACAGTGTTTGGCGCAAACCAAAGAGCTTCAAGCCTTTGCTGCCGCCACTTCGTGAACGCTGCCCCTTCATACCGCGCGTTGCGTAGGTGCCATGACTTGAACCAAGTCCTCGTCCAATGCGCTTGGCCTTTTTCTTTGCGTTTTTATATGGTGTAAGTGTATGAAGTGCCATATTACGAAGCCTTTTCTTTTTTTAGAAATACGTTCTTCTTCATTGCTGTTTGCTTCAGTCGCTCCAGCGCATGAAACAATGCTCGAATATTGTTGATCTTATTCTTTGAACCGTACATTTTTGCAACAATATTATCAATGCCCGAAAGCTCAAGAGCCGCACGTATAGCGCCGCCGGCAACAACACCCGTACCGCTTGGCGCTGGCTTGAGAAGAAGTCGAGCTGCCTTGTATTTCATGTTGATTTCATGAGGCAATGACCCATTTCGAAGAGGAATATCAATCATATCTTTCTTTGCTCGATTTACTGCCTTGGTGATAGCCAATGATACGTCTGCCCCCTTGCCAAGCCCATAACCAATTTTTCCTTTGTGGTCTCCAATCACAACACAGGCACGAAAACGCATGCGCTTTCCTCCGGCCATCACACGGGTAACACGGGCAATGTCAATAAGCTTCTGATCAAACTCTGAATTCTCTTCTTTGCCTCGAAAATCTCTTTTTGGTCTTCTGTCTGCCATACATTATGAATTTCCCATTTCTAATATCCAATGTCTCATTAATTTTTTAAAAGTTTAAATCTTAACTATTATTTGGAAATTAGGAATTGGTAATTAGGATTTTTAAAACTGAAGTCCTCCTTCGCGCGCGCCCTCGGCAATAGCCTGTACCCGACCATGGTAAGCGCTTGATCCGCGATCAAAAATAATACTGGAAATCTTGCTCTGTTTCGCTTTTTCAGCAATCAAGAGCCCTAATCCCTTTGCGCGCTCTGTCTTTGTTTTCTTCGTATAGTTTTTCGAAAGCTCTTTTTCTGAAGCACTTGCCAATGTTACACCACGATCATCATCAATCAGTTGGAGAAAGAGTGTTTTTGAACCACGAAATACCGATAGTCTTGGCCGAACAGCCGTTCCGTGAATACGCGCACGGACACGGTTCTTGCGCAGTTGTTTGTGGGTTATGGCACCTGTTTTCATATGCTACTTTGCGCCGGCTTTCGCCGCTTTAGTTGCTTTTCTCTTAATAACTTCATCAACATATTTAATACCCTTACCTTTATACGGTTCTGGCTTTTTCAGCGCACGAATACGAGCTGTGGTTTCACCAACAAGCTGTTTATCGATTCCCGAAATCGTAATAAGATTTTTTTCAATTTTTGCTTCAACGCCTTTTGGAAGATCGAAGACCACTGGATGAGAAAATCCTAAAGAAAGATTGAGCTGTGATCCACTTGCCGATACCTTAAATCCAACACCATTAACTTCCAATTGTTTTTGAAATCCTTTTGTTACGCCAGTTACCATGTTTGCAATGAGGCGATTAAAAAGTCCCCACAATGCCCGATCGTTTTTCTGGTGTGGGTTTGCAACTGCCACCGATACTGCGCCATCGCCTTGCGAAACGTTTACTGACTTGTGCAGCGGCAAACTCATGGTGCCTTTGGCACCCTTCACATGCACCACGTTTTCCGTAACCGAAACCTCAACTCCTGATGGTACTGGTATTGTTTGTTTTCCTATTCGTGACATATATTATGAAATTTCACAAAGTACTTCTCCGCCAAGTCTCATCTTTTTGGCTTCCCGATTTGTCATAACACCCTTTGACGTAGAAAGTATTGCAATACCCACATTATTCATCACAACTGGCAACGAATCGCTCTGCGCGTAAATCCGACATCCTGGAGAGCTTACTCGCTTCAATGTGTGGATGGCAGGAATAGTATTGTGATATTTTAAATTCATAACAAGCTGCTCTACTCCGGCATCTTTTATAACAGACAGATCTGCTATATACCCTTCCTTTTTAAGCACGTCAGCAATTGCCGCTTTCAATCGTGAAAAAGGCATTGAGACGCTTTCTTTGCGAACAGCAGAAGCGTTTCGAATTCGGGTAAGCATGTCAGCAATTGGATCAGTCATATCTTGGTTGAAGTGATTAGTGGATAGTTGTTAGCTTGTAGTATGTTGCGCTCTATAAACTATTCACTATAAACTATAAACTTTATTATTAATTACCAGCTGCTCTTCGTCACTCCTGGGATCGCGCCCTTTCCCGCAAGCTCCCGGAAACAAATACGGCAAAGATCAAACGGGCGCATATACCCATGCTGTCGTCCGCAACGCCAGCATCGGCGTACGAGCCGTGTTGAAAATTTCGCTTTGGTGCGAGAGCGGCGTGATTTTACTATTTGAGCAGTTGTTGCCATAATTCTAGGTTCTAGGTTTAGCTCTTTTTAAATGGGAATCCCATGAGTCGAAACAATGCAAGTCCAGACGCGCGGTCTTTTGCATTGGTCGTAACACAAACTTCAAGGCCGTGCATACGTTCAATCTCATCTGATTTAATTTCAGGAAATGGAAGATTTTCACGAAATCCTACCGAAAGGTTGCCTTGCTTGTCAACCGACTTTTCCTCAATGCCACGAAAATCGCGCACGCGAGGAAAGGCAAAAGTCAACATTTTTTCCAGAAAATCATACATGCGCTTTTTGCGCAGCGTAACCGATAAACCAATCACCAATCCCTGACGAATCTTAAAGCCTGCGATAGATTTGCGAGCCTTGGTCCGAATCGGCTTTTGTCCGGTCATGCGCGTCAAAGAATCTTCCACGGTTGCAATGAAGTTTGGGTCTTTCAGTGATTTTCCAACACCTACGTTGAGCGTGACTTTCGTAATTTTTGGCACCTGAAGATCGTTCTTGAGTACAAGCTTTTCCTTGAGTGCTGGAATAATATCTTTTTTGTAGTGCTGAGCTAAATTCATAGAATTCATTACGCGGTGAGTGACTGCTTACATTTTTTACAGATTCGCTCTTTTTTTTGTTTTAGATCTTGGGATCCAACAACCATGCCGACACGAGTTGGTTGTCCGCACTTTGGGCAGACGACCATCACTTTGGATACGTTGATACGCCCAGGAAAATATACCTTCTGTCCTTTTTCGCCTCTCTGTCTCGTACGAACATGCTTGGTAACGATATTCACGCCTTCAACAACAAGCAACCCCTCAGAAGGAAATGCTTTCAAAACTTTCCCGGTCTTACCACGATCTTTTCCTGCGATAATTTTTACAGTGTCGTTTTTACGAATGTTCATATGTTATAACACTTCCGGTGCAAGCGAGATAATTTTAGTAAACCC
>JACQRZ010000021.1 GCA_016206235.1 Candidatus Uhrbacteria bacterium | reverse complement strand
TAGTATAGCATATCATTTACAAAGGTGCACTTTTTTATGTCTGATGGGTTGGTTTGTGTTGCGCTTTTAGCTGCACAAGCACATCGTCGGTCATTTCTTTTACTCGAGAACAGATTATTTTACACTCATTATCCTTTCGTGAAACCCGGCCTTCCACAGCCAAAATCGCATCGTCCCGCCATAGGCTGATGGTTTCCTGGAACGTGTTTGGAAAAACGATTACTTCAATGGCGTCGTTAAGATCTTCAATACGCGCAAACAACATAGCCTCGTTTTTTCGTGTATAAATTTTTTTCATGTGCGAAACAATACCGCATATCTTTACGAGACGATTTTCCGCAAAACTCTTCACGTCTTTGCACGGCGCGACATGTCCTCTCACGTATTGATAGATTGATTCAAGCGGATGCGCGGACAAGTAAAATCCGAGCAGCTCTTTTTCCCACACAAGCCACTGTTTTGTATCAATGGTCGGCGGCTGTTCAAGCTGCAACGTTTGTTTTTGTGCGGATCCCGCAAAAAGTGTTCCTTGGCGTTTATTGCTCTCTTGTGTCAATTTTTTACTATAGGCAAGAAGCCGCTCACTATTATGGAGCATGACTCCCCTGTTACAAAAACGATCAAGTGTACCCGAGCGAATAAGACTGTCGAGAGATTTCTTATTGAGATCTTTATCTTGTACGCGTTCCAAAAAATTCTCAAGTGATAGATACGGCCCACTCTTTTTTCGTTCTTCCACAATTGTTTCGGCAATATGTTCCCCAATATTTTTAATCGCTAAAAGTCCGAATCTGATTTTTTTAAATGTTTTTCCATTGCCGTCAGGCGCGACAGCAAACGACTTGAAACTTTCGTTTATGTCCGGCGGCAACACTTCAAGACCCATCTGCTTACACTCTTCGATTTCAATCGTAATACGATCACTATTGTGTTGATCAGCAGTCAAAAGAGCGGCCATAAATTCGGCAGGATAGTGTGCCTTCATGTAAGCTGTTTGGTAGGCAACAACTGCGTAGCACGCCGCGTGTGACCGATTGAAACCATACCCGGCAAATGGTTCGATAAACTCAAATACCTTCTCAGCCAATTTTTTAGGTATGCCATTTTTCACGCATCCTGCAACAAACTTTTCACGTTGAGCATTGAGGAGTTTTGCAATTTTCTTACCAACAGCTTTGCGAAGAACATCTGCTTCACCCAAGGTAAAGCCAGCCAAATCCTGGGCAATCTTCATAAGCTGCTCTTGATAGACAGCAACGCCATAGGTTTTTTCCAAAATGGGTCGCAATTTTTCGTGGAGATATTCCGGCACTTTTTTGCCATGCTTACCCATAATATAGTCTGGGATCAGTTCCATAGGCCCGGGCCGGTAGAGCGCCACCATGGCGATTACATCCTCAATGTCGGTTGGTTTGAGCTCTTTCAGATAGCGCTTCATGCCAGCGCTTTCAAGCTGGAATACGCCGGTTGTTCTCCCTGCCTTCATGAGCGCGAATGTTTTTGAATCATCAAGCGGCAGGGCGTCGTAATTCACCTCAACACCACGCGTCTTTGCGACAATTTTTTTTGCATGTTCCAAAATACTAAGGTTTGAAAGCCCCAAGAAATCAAACTTTAAAAGTCCGAGATCTTCTATTGGATGAAGCGAATATTGCGTAACAATCGTCTTATCGTCGGGTGACACATATTGCAGCGGTGCATAGTTCACCAGCGGCTCTTTTGTAATAACCACACCGCAAGCATGGGTTGACGTGTGACGGGCAACACCTTCCAGACGCTGGGCAATATCGTAAATAGACCGAGCCTCAGAGTTTGTCTCAACTAATGTTTTTAATTCAGGCACAACTGAAAGAGCTTCTGCAAGCGTTGTATGCATAGGAATCATCTTTGCCATGGTGTCGCAAAAAGCATACGGTGCACCCAACACACGTCCAACATCTCTGATAGATACACGAGCTGCCATTGTCCCAAACGTAATAATTTGTGACACACACTCTTTTCCATATTTTTCTTCCACATACCATAACACCTCATCTCGACGAGCATCTGCAAAATCTAAATCAATATCAGGCATCGTGACGCGTTCCGGATTCAAAAATCGCTCAAAAAGGAGATCGTATCCAATCGGATCAATGTTTGTAATCTTGAGCAAATACGCCACAATGCTGCCTGCCGCGCTCCCGCGGCCAGGACCCACTACAATTCCCTGCTGCTTTGCCCAATTCACGAAGTCTTGCACAATAAGAAAGTAGGAAGGGTAGCCTGCTTTAATAATAACACCAAGTTCGTACTCGAGTCGTTTATGTGCAGCCTGGCGCTGATCAGGGGCATACCGCTCAACAAGACCATTTGCACAAAGTTCTCTCAAGACCTGTTCATCGGTTCGGCCTTCAGGTAACGAATACTCTGGCAAAATGGTTTTGCCAAAGGTGAGTTCCACATCGCACTGATCTGCTATGGCGAGCGTATTGGAAAAAATTTCAGGCATGCGAGAAAACACGTCCATCATTCGCTTACCATCGTGAAAGGAAAAATCCTCACCAAGCATACACATACGATTCTGATCCTTTTTTTCCCGCTTGGTCTGTAAACACAGCAACACGTCATGCGCTTCCGCATCCTCGGGAACAAGATAATGAGAATCACCTGTTATAACCATAGGAACTGAATAGCCTCGCGAAAGCTCAATGAGTCCCTTATTCACCGTATCCTGTTCTGGTAGCTGTGGATGGTACTGCAGCTCGAGATAAAAATTCTCCTTAAATATATCGAGATAGGTTTGCAAAATAGATTTTGCATCTTTATTCTCAAGAATTGCTTGTGAGATATGTCCGTTCAAACAACCAGAGAGTGCGATAATGCCTTCTGAATGTTCACGGAGCAACTCAAAATCAATACGTGACTTATAATAAAAGCCTTCAAGATACGATGCCGTTACGAGCCTGAGAAGATTTTTATACCCTTGATTTGTCTTTGCTAGCAAAATAAGGTGAAAGCGCTCGTCGTCTTCTTTAGTGCTTTTTCGAAACCGCCCGCGCGACGTAAGATATGTTTCCACTCCAATAATTGGCTTTACACCTTCTTTTCTTGCTGCCTGGTAAAACTCGATTGCGCCATAGAGCGCGCCATGATCAGTGAGTGCGAGGGCTGGCATATAGAATTCTTTTGCACGCCTAACAAGCCCATCGATACGAGCTAAACCATCGAGCAAGCTATAGTGGCTGTGAACATGAAGATTTACCATTTTCATATCTTTTTCAGATTATCAAAGCAGGGAACCAAAATCAAGGCACGGTCTTTGTCCTGCCCTTACTACTGAATAACTCAAAACGTCTATTGATTTTTTCCGCCAGAGGCGGATTCGCCTTTGGCGGACTTTCCCTTTTTCTCGGCCTGCTTTTTATACAGAGCAACAATGGTTGCAAATGTTTTCGTAATCATTTCTGCGCTGTCCTTTACTGCAGCGATTTTTCTGCACATATCCTGAACACCATGCGATACGCCCTGCACGTGCTCATGAAACGTATCCATCGTTCGATGAATGCGTTTGAGAATGAGAATGAGGTAATACAACGCAAGACACGCAAATGTTGTCAGAAAAATCAATGATATAATTGCGACAATAGTATAGAGATCATTACTTGTCATAAAAGCATGGGGAAATGAATTATTGTACTATGATTGGCAATGAGATGAGTTTTGAATTTCGTTGAATCTTGAGCGTAATACTGTCGCCAGTTTTATATTGCTGTAAAACTTCAGAAAAACTTCTATTACTGTCGATACTTTCATCGTTAATACTGATAACACTATCGCCGTATTGCAGGGTTGCCTTGCCATCTTTTGTCTTCACTGAATACCCTCGTCTTTTATCGACAATGATCGTTGCGCCATTATGCTGCTTTGCTGCCACCTGTCCTCCCGCACGCGCGACCCAAGCATTATCGATATAGTTGAGAGCAATCTGTGGTCGCTGGGCCTGCGATCCGCGTAATACTCTGGCAAAGCCATCCTGTATATATGACGAGGGGATAATGCCTTTTTTAGCTGAAATTCCAATGAGTCTCTTGTCGCGACCCACAATAGGCTGTCCAACGCTTCCAAAATCGACATTGGGGTTGTACATCTTTGAAAGTACTGCTGTTGATTGAATGCTTGCCGCAACAGTTTCATATGTTGAATACGCAGGACCAGAGACATCAAGTGATTCAAGTGCCGTAAAATGGGTAAGTCGGTAAGCCTTTTCTCCTCGGAGGAGGTACGGCTCGCGCATAAATTCAATAGGGCGCAGGCGAACTGCATTAATCTTTGCGTAGACACATCCAATGGCAGGATCTGGCACCATCTTGGATACGGTATAGGTATTCCCTTCCCTATCTCGCACGAAAAGTGATTCAGCTTTGTATGCAGAAATCGTTGGCGGCATAAGTATCCAGCCATCACTTGTGAGCGCAAGCGCAAATGCCCTGAAATCATCCGACGTGAGCACGGTGTCAAGGAGATCTGGATTGCCTAGATTTTTTATTTTTTTTTGGTTGTAGACTTCGAGCATGCTTGACGACAGCGTTTCACTCACATCCCTCGCATCGCCATCTCCATTTTCGCGAGGCCGCTCGTCGATGATCACTGTCCCGCGTTCGTATCCTTTTATTTGACTCAGATCTTCATAGCTTGCCTGCTGAGATATCCAATATCCGCCAAGTGCACCACCACCAATACTGATTGCAATAAAAAGCACTATCAACGAAAGTCGATGCGACATATGAATAATATGTTTTTTCATGAAGATCTCGTGCTATTTCCAAAATTGAACTATCACTAATAAGAGTAGCATACCAAGAGCTAAGAGAACAGATGTTGTTATTTGAGAACGAGTCAGCTCGTTACGCAATGATGACATAAGAAGCTGTAGTATAATGACATACACAAGCGTGATAATATACGCATTCATGTAGTACATGCTTGGCAAAAGATGCAACGCGAAACTGGATTCTACGAGTAGAAGGCACATCGATGCTATAACCAGCCTTTGTGCTTTGATGGGCTGCTCATGAAGAAGAAATGAGTGGAGCACAAAGATACAAATAGCACTGATATATGGCGCAAATATAAAAAATGGATGCGCCACCGCGTAGTAGTGAAGTCCAAAGGCCACAGAGCTTACCGAAAAAAAGCTTAACGTCTGCATAAGGCTGTTCATGTGTAAAAAGGAACGACGCTGGTAATCCTGTGATCGGTAGTAAAAATAATAAAGATTCAACGCGTACAAAAATTGCATGAGTGCGTTAAGTCCAAGTATTGCGTGTTTCAAAAAATCATATTCAACAATAAATAATAGGCCAAACGTTGAAAGTATAAGTATAAACGGCGGCCATGCGGCAACAAACAGAGCGCTCCGGGAATGATTTTTTGGCAACATCATGCCAACAAGAATATCGGTAAACACAGCTGCGGCTCCCAGAAACCAAAAAAAGAATTGTGGAAACGCAAGAGCCAATATCATAAGCGCCACGTGGGTAAGTGGCAGGAGAACAACGTTAGTTTTTTGAATAGAGATCATACGTTTGTTGTGCGGTTGTTAACCAAGAAAAACGACGGACATTTTCAGCGCCCCGGTGCTGTAAAGTATACCGTAGCTTTTCATCGCTGGATATATGCTCAAGCGTGCGCGCCATATCTTGGGGATTACATGGATCGAAAAAAAGAGCTGAATCTCCAAGTATTTCCGTGAGGCACGGAATACGCGACGCAGCAACTGGAACGCCTCTCGCCTGCGCCTCGAGTGCCGGTAAACCAAAACCTTCTTGAAGTGATGGTAGCACTACGGCCCGAGCGTGAGTATAGAGCGCATGCAACGTATCATCAGTGACAAAACCAAGGTGTTGCACATATCTCCAGAGCCCCTGCTGTGCTATAGTCTTTTGAAGCGTATGGTAGAAGGAATCTTCTTGTCCGCACAGGATAAGTGTAAGCTTTTTGTGCTGCTGAGAAAGAATCTTCATTGCCGCAAGTAAGTTCTCAAGATTCTTATGAGGATATGCGTTTCCAGCGTACAAGAAAAATGGCGTATGCACAGAAGCTGGCAGCACACCATTCGCTGCAGGCAGTAGTGGTATATCACAGGCTTCATAGATAACATGAATTAGAGACGGCGATATACCCAACATATGGACAAGATCACTTTCAACCGCGTGAGAGACCGTTATAATTGTATCAGCATGTTTTGCAATCCATGCAAGGAGAAATCTATAGCTCGCGTACTTTATGCCATGCAGCAATGGGCCACGCGTTGTCGCGCTCCGGGATGATCGAGACTGATGAAGCATAATGAGATCATGGATCGTAACAATCATTTTTCCGCGATAGAGCAAGGGGACGTTGAAGTGAGGAAAATGCATGAGATCAACATGCTGTCGCGCGACAATAAAAGGAAAAACGAGTTGCTCCTTCCACGAATACCATGGGATATCGGCGAGCACCTTGGTAAAGCGACGCGACGTTGGACGATAGACATGCCACTGTCTCTTTGTCAAAAAAATAACAAACCTATCGTTTGATTCGATCTGTTCTAATGTGTGAAGAAGTTTTTCGATATAGCGCCCAATACCAAGTCCTTCCTTGTACATGCGCGCGTCGATGCCGATAGTCACGGTTGTTTGGTTACCGAATTGAAAACATCAAGTGTCTGACGAGCAGCCCGGTCCCATGTATAGGTTGAAGCAATCTGGGATCCATGCGTGCGATAGTGTTCGCGTACCCTATCATTTTGCAATATAAACATCAAGGCTTGCATGAGCTCCTCTTCATTGTAAGGATCAACCGACAATGCGCTATCGCCCATTATTTCTGTAAGAGCAGATGAACGAGACACTATGACAGGAATACCGTAGCTGGCAGCCTCGAGAGGAGGCAGGCCAAAGCCCTCGTAAAAACTCGGATACACTAAGGCGCGCGCGTGCGCATAGAGATATGCTCTCTCCTCACTACTCACCAAACCTGAAAAAAAGCAGTGCTCCTCAATACCATATTCATGTATAACTCGAATCATTTTTTGCCGCTCTGCTCCTTCACATGCTCCCGCAATGACACATGAAAAATTACGCATATCAAGGCGCCGTTGGAGTCGTCCAAAAGCGCGTAATGTATGAGGTATGTTCTTTCTGCCTTCAGTACTTCCCCAGCAGAGAATATAGTTTTCTGGCAAACCGGCTATGGAGCGATGCTGCTCACGAGGCAGAGGAGCATCAACTCCCAAGGGAATTGAAGTTACACGATTCTCATTGACGTCAAACTGACTCAAAACCGTATGGCGCGTATGCTCAGATACCGTAATGATATGATCAACGTTCAAAGCAATCGTGCGAGGATTCACTAATGCATGCCAACGCCGGGAGCGTCCTGATAAAAATTCCGGATATATTTCAAATGAGAGATCGTGCAATGTTACCACTTTTTTTACTTTTTTTCCTAGCGAGAAAAAGTCGCAATTGGGAGCAAAAAAAAGATCAATATGCTTTCCGCATTTTTGTTCGATCATGCGATCGAGTTGCGGATTATCGAGAAACCGAATTCGTGCATTGAGAAACTTGCTGGGAATTCGAAAATGCGCATGGACAGCACGGGGATGGGAAATCTGCAATGCTGGTTTCTGACCATGAAGTGAATTGCTAAACAACACGTATTCATTCACGCGATCATTTCTCAGGAGCGCCTTTACGATATTACGTGTATATTCGGCAACACCACCATATCCTTCATGAAGCGGGCGAAGATCAATTGCAATGGTCACATCAGTTTACGGATTATGAATCATCGATACGTATAGTAGAGCCTATTGCCAAAGCGCGCGTCTATGTAGCGCAGCGTTGGACGTTTATCACGAATTTTTTCGGTAAGAAGCGTCTGTACTGCTGCTAGTTGCCGCTCTAATGATTCGTCTGTTGTCAGATACATTTCCCAACGCTCGCCCGTAACAACGGTTACGGTGGTAGCGTTTCTTTTTGCCTTAAAATAAATCACTGGTACACCGCTATCTTCAAGTGATTTTTTTGCAGCAATACTATACTCAACAAAAACACTCGATACTATGGTTTCTGATATTGAACTTTCTTTATGTTCTTCATCAATAATAATAGGCACGCTCGATGTAAGCTTTTTTTTCATACTATCGCTCAGTGCTTTATCAGTCTGAATATCTTGCAGAGTTGTACGAAGAGAAAGCATTTGTGATTCGCGGGCAATGACACCCTGATTATCAATATCATAGAGACGGCCTGCAGAAAACCAAAGAACCTGGAGGGGGCGCGCCTGCAAAACGACAACCAGCTTATTTGGCATCTTTTTTTCAATACGAAGCAAGTCTACAGCAAAAAGAGCATGAAGGTCGCGTACGATTTTTTTGTCATCGAAAAGAAAAATGTTTCTCTGGGGTGCGACAACAAATGCTTTCGCATCCATCTGCGCGTACACGAGTGATTTTACCTGTCCCGCGTCAACGCCTTCGCTTACGTCAACCTCAACAATATCAATGGAAAAGGAGCGGGAAAAGAAAAAGAAATACAGGCTGCCACCAAGAGCGAGAATGCCACAGAGAGGAAGGAGCCATTTCACGCAGAAGTCAAGCGCTCGATACGAATGAAAGCTGCCTTCTCGCTTCCGTCGAGGGCGAAACTCATTACGATGGATACGAAATGACTGGCGCATGAGTATAGTATGGAAGCTACGCTATGAAATGACATCAAATCCGCAATAGGGTTTGAGTACTTCTGGAATGCGTATACTTCCGTCTTTCTGCTGATAATTTTCTAACAATGCAATGATCGCTCGACTCGTTGCAATAGCCGTCCCGTTCAATGTGTGTACATATTCCTTCCTACCGCCATGCGTTCGGTACTTGATATTCAGTCCGCGCGACTGAAAATCAGTACAATTCGATGTCGAGGTAATCTCAGCCCAATCACCAAGTCCTCCCTCCTTATTCGGCTTGCCCGGCATCCAGCCTTCCAGATCATACGTACGATATGAAGGCGTGCCAAGATCAGCGGTGCAGTGGTCAATCACGCGAAATGGAATGCACAAACCTTGAAAGAGCTCCTTCTCAATTGCCAGCAATTCACGATGCGCTGACTCACTATCTTGCGGCATTGTATACTGAAACATTTCTATTTTGGTAAACTGATGCACTCGGAAAACGCCTTTGGCAAACTTTGAATACGCTCCTGCCTCGGTTCGAAAGCAGTGCGACACAGCAACATATTTCTTTGGCAAGTCTGCCTCATCAAGGACTTCGTCCATATGATAACCTCCCAACGTGATTTCTGCTGTTCCAATCAAACTCAAATCGTTCTGCTCTATATTATACACTTGGGTCGACTCACCTCTTGGATTAAAACCCAAGCCTTCCAGAACCGCTCGTTTAGCCAAATCGGGTGTTGTAAAAGGAATAAACCCGTGCTTCATTACTACAGACAAGGCATAGTGTATAAGAGCAAACTCCAATATTGCAACTTCATTTTTTAAATAAAAAAATTTCGCGCCAGTGACTTTAGTGGCTCGCTCAAAATCGATAAGATCATGCTTTTCTGCCAACTGAACGTGGTCGAGTGGCTCAAAGTCAAATCGTGTCGGCTCTAAATATGTCTCCAAGACAGGATTATCATCTTCATTCGCACTCACCTTGACGTCTGGATGGGTAAGGTTTGGGACAGTAAGCCACAGATCGCGCATTCCCTCATCTATGTGCAAAAGTTCAGCTTCGAGCTCATCGATTGTGGCGCCGACCTTCTTCATCTCTTCAATTACCTCGGGCGTTGGCTTCGTTTTTGACGCAACATTTCGCTTCGCGCGCAATTCATCGATCCGTATTTCTATATCTCGCCGCTTTGTATCAAATCCTAAAAGCGCGTCCACGTCAATATGTGCCAGTCTATTGGCGGTGTTTTGCTTCACGAGCTGCGCATTTTCCCTGATGAATTTGAGATCTAACATAAATGAGCTTCTAGGGGCTAGCTTCTAGGGGCTAGCGGATGAGAGTTACGGATATGCGACTTAACGATTGATGATTTGTATTTTTCTTTTTTGTAGTGTCGTAAACGGACAATCGAAGGTATTGGAATATTTCTTTTGGCAAGGTCGATTTTCAGCGATTGTATTGTGAGTCGGTGGTCATATCCAAGACACAACACATCGGGCTTCACGCGTTCAACGCTTTTGATATGATCTCTCGCATCACCGAGCAACGCCATGTCAACACACTTCAATGCTCCCACCATACGCAGTCGATCTCTTTCGCCAAAAATAGGCAGCTCACCTCGCAATTTCTTGACTGTTATATCGCGTGCAACAATGACCGCGAGACGATCTCCTTTCTTCCGAGCCTGTTCAAGGTATGTAATGTGACCGGGATGCAGCACGTCAAACGTACCAAATGCTAAAACAGTTTTACTCTTCACATTCATACTTCTACTCATCTCTCTTGAGCCGTAACGTTGGAAACAGAATCACATCCTTCACATTTGGTGTATTTGTCAACAGACAAACCAGTCGATCGATACCAATGCCCATACCACTCGTTGGGGGCATGCCATACTCGAGTGCGAGAAGAAAGTCATTGTCCAAATAGTGCGCCTCAGTGCTTCCATGCGCGCGTAAAGTCTCCTGCTCCATGAACCGTTTGCGCTGGTCAAGTGGATCATTGAGCTCGTGATAGTAGGCGTTGATAATCTCAAAACCTTCAACAATCAATTGCACCGATGCGCTCTTCGTTGGATCATCGGGTGCAACCTTGGTGAGGGGTTTCAGCTCAATTGGGTAGTCAAACACCCATGTCGGCTGCTTCATTGCGGGCCGCGCGGTCTTTTTGAAGAGTTGATCATAATGCTCACCGACGCCAACACAGTTGCTAAAGTCGATATCAAGCTTTTTTTTCTTAACAGCTACCACAAGCGCTTCTTCGGTACGGTATTTGTCGATGTCAATGCCGGTAGCATCAAGGACGGCCTCACGAAATGATACTCTCTTCCAAGCACATCCAAAATCGATCGTCCCTCCTTCAAAATTCACCCGGAGCGCCCCTATCGATTGCATAATGATCACATGCATCATTTCTTCAAGAAAGTCGATAAACGCATCTCGTGTTGGCACATAGGCCCAGTAGAGCTCCATAGACGTAAACTCTGGACTATGCGCGTGATCAATACCTTCATTACGGAAAAGTCGTCCTATCTCATACACGCGCTCAAATCCACCGACGATCAGTCTCTTGAGATACAGTTCGGGCGCTATGCGAAGATAAAAATCTGCATCGAGCGCGTTGTGATGAGTACTAAACGGCCGCGCATTCGCACCACCTGGTATAGGCTGCAAAATTGGCGTCTCCACCTCCAAAAAATCACGTTCATCGAGAAAACGACGCATTGCTGAAACTAATTTTGAGCGAACTTTAAATCGTTCACGATTCTCGAGGTTAGACAAAAGATCAAGCTCCCGGTGCCGATAGCGAGTTTCAACATCGTGCAGACCATACCACTGATCAGGTAGTGGCACAAGTGCTTTTGCGAGGATACGAAACTTCGTGATATGCAATGTTTTTTCTTGCGTTTTGGTGAGAAAGAGAGCTCCAGCGCCTTCCAGGAAATCGCCCATATCAATGAGATCTTTTAACACTGCGTACTGCTCATCACCAACTTCATCCTTGCGAATAAAAAGCTGGAGACGCTCGCTCTCATCCTCGAGTACAACAAAGGTTGAACCACCGTGCCGACGTATGCTACGAACACGACCCGCAACAACAACCTCTTTTTTTTCTGTCGATAACGTTTCAAATTGGTCAAAACACTCCCTGCACGTGTGGGTACGTTGAACAATGCTTGGATAAGGATTAAGTCCTTTCTTTACTAATGCGTCCCTTTTTTTTATTCGAACATCACGTTCGTCATTAAACTCCATAAAGTCGATATCATGTACGTATGTCGTAATCTTACAAAATATTTTCAGTATCGTCAAAGCCCCTCACTAACTATTGACACCATAACAACACTTTGATTTTTTATATTTTTTTGAAATGAAAGACCACCTCAAAAGGGGGTCTTAATTCGTTTAGAAATTCAGATTGCCATGCACTCGCCCAGGGCCAACTTTTGCCTCAAGGGCAGTGACTGTCGTATTGAGCAGTGTCCCGATGAGACTGCGTGCATCAGAGGCAAGCTCTTCTGTCAACTACTGTAATGACATTTGTTAATACAAAAAACGGCCGCGGTAGGCCGTTTGCATGTACTATCTATCAATAGTCTATGCGATAGAAGAAATCGTATACGTAAATTCTCCTTTTGGAGCCTTCACAACAACCGAATCCCCTACTTTCTTTCCCAAAAACGCCTTACCTAAAGGTGACTCATGCGAGATACGAAACTGCACAGGATCGGCTTCCTCACTTCCCACAATGAGATACTCATACTCCTTGCCATTCAGAGTAACAGTAACTCGCGAACCGACAGAAACATGAGTCTGCTTACCGCCATGTTCTTCGTTGATGAGCACTGCTTCTTTAAGCGCGTTTTCATACTCCAAAATTTTTGACTCGAGCAGGGCTTGTTCGTCTTTGGCCTCGGCATACTCGGCATTTTCTTTAAGATCGCCGAGCTCCTTTGCCGCTGCAATACGCTCAATCACTTCCTTTCGGACAACTGTTTTCAAATGATGAAGATCAGTTTTTAGTTTATCGAGTCCTTCTTTCGTTAAATAATGCGGCATGTTCTTTGAGGATACATATAAAAGTCATCGCTAGTATACATCATGGCAGCAGCCTTTGTCAATAATCAAGTTGGAACGTAAGTAGAAATGAGAGTTTAGGGCTTAGCATTTCTCGCAAAGTACCATTGAAGTATTTCATATGCAACTGGCACCGCGGTTCGACTTCCCTCTTCTCCCTCTTCAACAAGAACGGTAAGAGCCAACTGTGGATTATCAAACGGCGCCCATCCGGTAAACCAAGCGTGCGGTTGCTTATTCACTCCCCATTGTGCCGTGCCTGTTTTTCCCGCCGCAGACACACCAAGGAGACTCAATCTTTTTGCACTTCCTGTAGTAACGCCTGCGCGCATACCGTTGCGCACAATATCTACGACCCGTCTTTCAATAATGTCCTTGCGATACACCCGGAGGTCAACCTTTTGTTCGTCGCCTACTGGAGGTAGAATACGTGATATGAAATGCGGTACATAATTAGTGCCAGAATTTGCGAAGTAGGAAGTAAATGTATTAATTTGCAATGGCGTTACTAAGATATCACCCTGTCCGATTGATATATGATAGGTGTCGCCAATATACCACGACTCGCCTTTTTTTTCTTTCTTCCAATCTGGTGTTGGGACAAAACCTTCACGTTCATTTTGCGCGTCAATGCCTGTTTTCTCTCCAAGCCCGAACTTTTTAAAGTATGAGATAAGACGATGAACGCCAAGTCCTTGGAATTGTTCCGTACCTCCGCCAATGGTATAAAAAAAAGTATTCACTGACTCCGCTAGTGCTTTGGTAACTGTTGTCCAGCCATGGCCTCCAGCTTTCCAATCAGGAAAATACCATTGGCCATAACGGATGCCTCCATTGCTCATAATGCGAGTTTTTTCACTGATCACTTTTTCCTGCAAGCCAGCACTTGCAACGATCGGCTTCATTGTTGAGCCGGAAGGGTACTCGCCAGAAAGCGCCCGATGAAACAGTGGGCTTTCTGTATCGCTGACAAGTTTCTTGTACTCATCAGGAGTAATCCCTCGGGCAAACATATTATTGTCGTAGGATGGCAAACTCACGCTTGCTAACATGTCGCCATTGGTAGGATTGGTGACAATCACAACACCGGCCTTTTTGCGTGCTTTCATGAGTACATTTTTCAATGCTTGCTCCGCTTTTATTTGAAGATCTTTATCAATGGTAAGGACAAGATCAGAACCGTGGATCGGCTTCTGTTCGGAAAGCACGCCTTTTTCTGCACCCAAGGCATCTACCTCCACTTCTTGTTCTCCGCTCGTGCCTCGAAGGAGCTTTTCATACGTTACTTCAATACCTTCTTTGCCAATGGTATCTGTAAGGCGATAGTCGGTTCCAGAAACAAGATCATCTTTATGTACCTTGCCCATATATCCAAGAACGTGAGAAAGACTGTGCGTATCGGCCGTATTGTATCGCCTCTGTGGCGCTTCAAGAAGTGAAACGCCCGTCATTTCAGCAATAGCAACATGCATCTGAAGTGATGCTGCATAATCAATCGTATCCAAAACACTCACTGGCTGGTATCCCGTGCCTTCGTGAAAAATTTTTTCTAGTTCGTCCGTGCTCTTTTTTGTGAGTTCGCTCAATGTTCGAACTATTGCTGACCGCTCTTCCTGATTGCGCGGCAATTCGCTTGGCACTACCTGAAGAATGAAGTTTGGAATGTTGTGGGTAAGCAGCTTGCGTGATCGATCATAGATAACCCCTCTACGCGCAGGAAGCACTCGAATTTTTACTGAGTTTTTTTCTGCCAAATGTGCAAATACCTGACCATGCACTACTTGAAGATATCCGCTGCGAATAAAAAAGAGCGTGCAGGTACAACATACGATCAAAAAAAGGATTGTAATTTTTTGCGGTTGTATCGATACTCCTAAAAAATCGTTATCTCCTGTGCCGTTTTCGGCAAATGATGACTCAACCCAGTCTTTCTTTTTAATATTTCTAACGGCAATGGTGTCGTCAAACTGCGGCAACAACGGAAGAGGTTTTGGTCGAGGCATACTATGAAAATGAAGTCTTGCGCGTGTACATATAATACAGAAGTGCAAGAGATACATTAATAACGGCGGTAAGCGCAAGTTGTTTGAGTGTGTACAAAAAATCAAATAAATATCCTCCGATTCCCCCAAGCGAGTACAATGCCATAATAGCTATAGAAAAAATCGCGGCAATCAGCGTGGCAACAAGTACCATGATAAGTAGAGATACCAACGATTTCGTCGTTAGTAAGTGCTGTGCGACATACACAGTCAAAAGGTAGACGCTTGTATATGTAATGAGGTGGTATCCGAAATACGGCGTGAAAAGATCCAATACGATGCCGAAGAAAAAAATTGATGCGACCATTCGCTGTATCGAGCCAGAAAAAAAACCGCCAACGACAATATAGATGAGTAGCGGATCGCCTAAACGAAAATAAACCAGAGAAATCGGCACAAGTAACAATCCAAAACCAAATCGAACAAACTCAATCATACATGTACGCATTACGGCTTACTGATTACGGGCTACTCAACTATTTCATATAACTCGAGAATTTGGAGACCATGAGCTTTTTCAATGCATCAAGCGCGCGAGAAAATGCTTCTTTTGTCGAACGTTCGAGAAGTTCTTTATTAGCAAGTGCCGAATCTGCGATCTGAACGCTGACAACATTTTGATTGCCATCGAGAACCACTTTTACCGATCCGTTTGAGGATGCTCCGCTCACCGTTTCTTTACCGAGCACGCTTTGAAGTTCTTTTGCCGACTTTCGCATTTCGGCCATGTCTTTCAATTTATCTAACATTCCCATATATACAATATGTTACATTCTAAATTCTAATCCGCCAGCTGGCGGACGAAATTCGAAACAAATTCAAAGTAATAAAATTCAAAAGTTTAAACATTTTTAGGAGTTTTATACTATTT
>JACQRZ010000023.1 GCA_016206235.1 Candidatus Uhrbacteria bacterium | reverse complement strand
TTTCATGAAGCTATCAGTGATTATCGTGAACTGGAATGTGCGCGAACTCCTTGAAAAATGCTTGGAGTCTCTTTTTTTGTATGCGCCGCGCGTGCCGTTTGAAGTGTGCGTAGTTGATAATGCATCGCATGATCAAAGTGTTGCAATGATACAGCAAAAGTTTCCTACAGTCAAAGTGATCGCCAATGAAAAGAATGAAGGGTTCGCGGTAGGCTGCAATCAAGGGGTTCGGGCAACGACAGGGGAGTATATTCTCTTTCTCAATCCCGATACACTGCTCACAGAAAGCTCGTTCGCTCCGCTCATTCACACACTCGACGTCGAGCCAAAGGCTGCATTAGCAGCTCCGCAACTTTTGAGTCGCAACGGGTCGGTGCAAAAGTCGGTTCGTCGATTTCCAACACCACTGCAGGCAACGCTCGAGTTTTTCCGTCTTCGTCGGCCCAAAGAATATTCTTATCCTGAAGTCATGGAGGTAGAGCAGCCAATGGGCGCTGCGATGTGTGTACGAAGGGCTGTGTTGGAAAAAATCGGAACGTTTGATGAGAAATTTTTTATTTGGTATGAGGAGGTTGATCTTTGCAGGCGTATTCGAGACGCAGGGTATCGCATTCTGTATATCCCCGACTCGCAGATTGTTCATGTTGGGGGAGAGAGTTTTGCGCAACATCCAACTCTACGAAAACAAACGTTTTTTTACAAGAGCTATGCAACGTATCTTTGGAAGCATTTGAAATGGAGGGGGCTTTTACCCTTTGCGCTCATGAAGATGTACGTCGGTGTGCTTACGCAACCCTACTTCTGGCTGCCCTTAGTTATAATTGCTAGCGCAGAGGTTTTATCGCTACTTGGTTATTTTTACCCTGTTGCCAAAACGATCGGATTTGTGGCTGTCACAGCACTCGTTTTTCTTCTTTCACTTAAAAGCCTCGCCTTTGGTATTATGGCAGTTGCGGCTGAGCTTGTTATCGGGTCGAAAGGACACCTCTTTGCTCTTGAGCTCGGAGGCTTTACGTTGTCGATCCGCATGGCTTTGTTCCTTGTCGTTTTTGGCTCTTGGTTACTATATCTTTTCAAAAACCATGAACGTTTTCTTTTTGTGCGTTCGTTCGTGTTCCGTTGGTATCTTGTCCTCATGGGATTTGTGTGTTGGGGCGTGTTGATTGGTGTCCTCAATAATAATGGGCTCGGCGCTCTATTCAAGGATGCGAACGCGTGGATTTTTTTCTTGCTCGCATTTCCGCTCTTTGATGCGATTCGCTCGCATCACGCGCTTTCGCATTTATGGAGTGTAGTAACGTCAGCGCTCATCGCGCAACTCCTCAAGGTGGGCATTGTCGTGTACATCATGACGCATAAAAGTTTTGGTTACGAAGTACTCTACCCATTCTATCGCTGGATTCGTGAAACGGGGGTTGGCGAGATTACGCAGTTTCCGTGGGGCGCTCTTCGCGTCTTTTTCCAAAGCGGTTTGTATCCGTTTTTATTTATCTTTATCGCAATACCGCTTGTACTTGTTCTGACTCGCTCGAATACCACCGTTGCGTTTTTTTCTGGACACTGGAGAATGGTTGTCTTATTGTCCGGATGTATCGCTGCAGTGCTCTTGAGTTTTTCGCGAAGCTTTTGGCTTGCCGGTGCGTGCATGATTGTGGCTCTGCTTGTTTTTCTTGCTGTTAGCGGTCGGTGGAAAGAGCTTGGGCGTATCACACTCGTGGGTGGCGCCTCTCTATCTGTCGCGCTACTTGCTATTGCGGCAATAACATTTATACCAATCCCTTCACAGACAGGGGGAATTGGACTCGACGCGTTTGCCAAGCGTTTTGTCGATATCGACTCAGAGGCAGCTGCCGCAAGTAGATGGAATTTGCTGCCGGTTCTTTCACATTCTATTCGCGAGAACCCATTGCTTGGGTATGGCTTTGGAAAGGCCGTAACGTACATCTCGTTTGACCCGCGCGTGCGAGAGCAGAATAGCGCTGGCACGTTTACAACCTATTCATTCGAATGGGGGTGGCTGGATTTTGTCGTTAAGTTGGGAATCGGTGGGCTCATAGCATACGTTCTCCTACTTGCAGCCATTGCGCGCCAGGGGTATAGGCTTCTCAAAAAGAAAACCGAAACCGTTCTGGTTTCGGGTTTGCTTCTTGGGTTATGCGCGCTCTCACTCGTACACGTTTTCACACCTTATCTCAATCATCCTCTTGGCATAGCAGTTGTTTTAATAGCTTCCTTGGTGTTTACCGTTTTAGCACGCAAGATACCCGCCGTTTAGAAATTCTTTTGCCGACATTGGCTTTTTCCCTTCTGGTTGGAGTTCGGTGATTTCAAGATGTTCTCCTTTTCCGCAGGGCACAAACAGTTGGTGAGCAGATGGAAAAGCGAAGAGTTCACCCAGTGGCGCGTGAGTAGATGTAACTTCGTCAGCAACTCGTATTTTCAAAATTTTCAAACGCTTTCCATTCCACTCTGTCCAGGTTCCTGGCCATGGGTTGAGCGCGCGGACTTGGCACTCAATTTTGCGTGCTGGTCGTGACCAATCAATCCTACCGCTTTCGCGTGTGAGAAGTTGAGTGTAGCTTGCCTGCGAGTCATCTTGCGGTTTTGGCGTAAGACGTCCTTCAAGCAATTTTGTGAGAGTGTCGACAAGAAGGGGGACGCCGACCGCAGTTGTCTTTTTTCGGAGGCTGTTCAGGGTTTCGTCTTCTGCCAATGGCATTTTTTCCTGGGCGAGGATCGGGCCGTGATCCATCTTCTCATCCATAAGCATGATGCTCACACCGGTTTCTTTCTCGTCATGCAAAATAGCTTCTTGCAGTGGCGCGGCTCCACGGTATTTGGGCAGAAGTGAAGGATGCACATTCACGCAACCCTTTGGCGGAATATCGAGAATTGTTCGTGGAATAATCTGGCCAAAGGCAACGACGACAATTACGTCTGGCGCAAGCTCTCGGATTGTTTCAGTCCATCCTTCCATCCGAATGTCTTCTGGTTGAAGTACAGAAATATCATAGGACAACGCGAATTTTTTAACAGGTGTAGGCTCAACTATTTGTTTACGTCCCTGGGAGCGGTCTGGCTGGGAAAGAACGGCAACAGGCTTCATTCCTGCCTGAATAAGCCCTTCAAGATAGGGAACGGCATACTCCGGTGTGCCCATGAAGATGATACGTAGTTTCATATGTAATTTTGCATAGGCGCATTTCCTTACGTAAGATGTCTACACGTTTTGTCTTGACAGATAAGTTTGATACACTTGGTATACCATACCATATCTGGCGCATAATCACAGAATATCCCTGGTATCAACGCTATCCTTACGTTTTGCTCTATCGTTCTTTGGATGGATTTATATAGAGAAATTTATTAACTTGTAGTATGGCAAATGCTTTGATTGTAATAGACGTGCAGAATTATTTTGTAAATGACAACACAAAAATGTTGCCCAAAAAAATAGCTCATTGTATTGAAAATGATACATTTGACTTTGTAGTATTTACAAAATTTATCAATAAAGAAAATTCCAACTTTTTCAAAAAATTTCATTGGCACAAGTGCACAGGTTCACCGGATACGGATATTCATGCCGTGTTAGCCACATTCGTTGATGAAAATAATGTTTTTGAAAAATCAACGTATTCAATATTCAAGTGTGAAGAACTGGCACAATTTTTAAAGCATCATAACATTACAAAAATGTTTTTGTGTGGGATTGATACTGATGCATGTATTTTAGCTTCTGCATATGACGGATTTGATCTTGGTTATGATATTGAAATTTTGGAAGATTTATGTCTTAGTCATCATGGAGAAGAACTGAATAATTCTGCACTTACTATAATTAAAAAAAATTTACAAAAATAAGGCGAACCTCGCAAGACCTTTTCGCTCCTTTTGGGACGTTCGCTCATATCCAGGCGTAGTACCGGAGCGCCGATCAATAAAAAGAACAATGTAAAGAGTTTAGAGTTCTTTCACTTGCAAGATATTTTTTGCTTTGTCTATAAAGAGGGTGCCGTTGAGGTGGTCGATCTCGTGTTGGAAGATGCGCGCAACGTAGTCTTTGACGCGCATTTTGTGTTTTTGCCCATGCCTGTCAAAAAATGCAACCGTAACCCAGTTCCATCGCTTGATCGTTCCCACTACGTGCGGCACCGACAAGCAACCCTCTTGATCTTTATTTGTTAAAAGTGAATGACGGATAATTTTCGGATTAATGACCACCAGCGCTTCAGAGGCGTTTTTTTTGTATTCCTCAAACTTCGTATGGTCGGGGATAATCACGGTGATCTGCAGCGATTCACCAACTTGCGGAGCTGCAAGGCCGATGCCGTCTTTCATATACATAGTTGGGATCATGTCATCGATCAGTTTCTGAATCGAGGCATGCGAAATATCAGCTACGTTTTGCGCTTTTTTTCTTAAGATCGGGTTCGGATGAGTTACAATGTCGAGAATCATACGACAGAGTATACACGATATTTCTAACTTGTGAATGCCCGCTCAGTCGTCGATGCCGTTCGAAGACATACCCATCGGCATTAAACATTAACATCGATAAGGACATCTGCTGGAAGAGTGCTGAAGAACGCTGCAATGTTATCAGAAAGATCATGAGAATTCAATTCTTCAAAGATGTGAATTTCAAGTGTTTGCGGCGCACGGATTGATTGAGTGACTATCAATTGATGTCTCTCGATATACTGACGTAAGGCAGACTTGCTTTGTTCTTCAAGACTTGTGAGAGAAGCTGCTCCGCGAACTTTTAGGGCGATTATTTTTGAGTAAGGTGGCCAGGAAAATGTTTTGCGGTTTTTCAACTCATGCTCAGCAAAGGCGCGGTAGTCATTGTGAAGCAACGATTGGATAAAGAGCGTGTCAGGCTGAAAACTTTGGACTAGGAGCTTCGTGTCAAAACTTTTGGCAAGAGAGAATAGAGTTTGCTGTGTCTGCCATTGAGTTTCTTGCGAGCGAAAATCATGCGGTGTCATGATAGGGTCTGCACACACCACGGCCACAAGGCCGAATGAAGTGAAAAGTTCTGGATAGCCAATAGCAACGAGTGACGTGCCAACAATAATGGTGGGTTCTTGCAGTGAAAGCGGAGGATTCACTCCTTTTGATCTTGATTTTGTAGCATCACGCGAAAGTTCAATACACGGGTTCGAAGGGAAGAGCTTTTTGATATCGCGCACCAGCGTTTGCGTGCCTACGCCTTTGCGGACAAATGACATAGACCCGCATTCAGGACAATGAAGCGGTAGTTGCGGGTCATTCATAGTATGATCAATGGATGCAATGAGGTGTTTGCAATCTTTGCACACAACAAATCGTTCGCCCCCTTTGCGATTTAAAAAAAGAAAAATCGATTTTGATTGCTCGAGCGTTTCACGAATGGCTTTTTGCAGAGCATCGCTTATCATAGTTATATTCCCTCCTTTCCATTCATCTGAAAGGTTTATCCCTACACCAAGAATGTTGGTGTGGTGGTTGGCGTCTGAGGTATCGCACCACTCAACTATGGTATGTGTTGCGCGGTAATAATCTTCAAGTCGAGGAGCAGTGCTCACAAAATGGCACATCAGATTTTCATTCATTGCGCGGTGCAAGGCAATATCACGAGCATCGTAGCGGGGGTTCATGTCATAGTTTTTATGATCTATGCGCTCGGATTGATCGATCATGATTGTAGAAAGTAAAGGAGTTTTTACCATGCACGCCATACGCGTACCAACAATAATATGAGCATCGCCAGTTGCAATACGCTCTAATTCAGAAGCAATCTTTTTTTTAGAAAGTGCGCTATGTAGAATGGCACTATGTTCTGCAAAGTCGAGCGGAAGTCGTGAGGTAATAAACGAGACATCAGCAATAGTAGGACAGAGAAGAAGTACTTGCTCTTGCTCGTCCACTGCCTTTCGTATGGTGGGTATGTAGAGTGAAAGAGCATCGTTGCGCGTCGAGACTCGTACAAGTCGCGGTTGCTGTTTCGTGAGTGAAATGCTCACTTTTTTGGTAACTGCTGGCTTATCCATTGAAGCTCGAAGAGCGAAGTTGGGCGTGTCCGCCATAGCTCTTTGAGCGACGGCGGGAAACATCATCATTGCAGGTAGTGAACGAGAAACGCCATAGTTGGCAGCAAACCATGAAAATAATTTCAGGTCGCTCTCATTGGCAGCAACGCCCGGCAAACATTCAAGAACACCTTTAAGATTACCAGACTGCCTCTGACTTAGCGATGCGATAATGCCGTACACTTCGCTTTTTCGGAGAGGAACGCGAACCAATGAACCAACACACGCGTGCGCTTCAAGACTCTGAGGCACGGCGTAATCAAGCTCGTTGATGTGTCGCGGCAAACGCACAAGCGGAATGACTTTTGCAATATTCATAAAGCTAGAACCTACATCCGCCTCCGCCAGTTGGCGGATGGCGAAGTACCTAGAAGCTAAACTCAGCGACAAGGTAGCCAACGCCAAATGGCGCCTCATACGAAAGGACTTCTTGCGTGCAACTCACATTTTCGAGAATGCCAAGCAGAAGAGCGATAGCAGGCATGCCACAGGCTCCTACGGTGCGGATTGTCTCGTTTTTAACTTGAAGAATTTTTTTATTTCGTTGTTGTTTGAGATAGGTAACAATGTCTGCGTCAAATTGTTCGCACATTTTTCCGTATTCATCATTTTCATTACGAGTTAAACAATGCGAAAGGTCGCCAGATGCTATGCATACAATACGTTTGTCAGAGGACTGTAAGATACGGTTGAGTTCGTTGCCGAATTCGGCTACTTTTTTCATGCTGACATCAGCCGGGTTGAGAGCGATGATCTTCATGCCAAGTCCTTTTGCCACATGATAGAGTGGTACGCCCGCGCTATAGTCGAGGTGCTCTTCTGCGCTGTAGACCACTGGAAAACCAGCTTCCGTAAGTTGTTGTTTTATCATCGAAGTGAGCACTGGGTCGGACGGGTACTCCTGCTGCGTTACAAGGTCTCCAAATTCGGCAAAAGAGCTCGTGTATGTCGGCGCCATATGAAGGCAGTATTTTTTTTGTGTTGGATGGGTGTCTTGCGCGGCAATAAGTACAAGTGTATCAGCTTGCAGCGACACGAGTGATTCGCGGATTTTCTGAAAGGACTGAGTTGTTGTTACAAGGCTTTGCGAATGCTCCTTCCCAATGGTCGGAAGCAAGATTGGCGAATGAGGGACTACGCAGCCGTAGATAATGGGCAAAGAATCGAGCTAATAGCTTATAGCTTATAGCTTATAGCTTTCAGGTTTGACTGCAAGCTGCAAGCTGACAGCTGCAAGCTACTGTTCGCGCGATGCAAAGGTTGCCTCAGTATCCTGGATTTCCTTTCCTAAGTCAACCGGACTTCCGAGCGGATGATGATCGAGCGTCCGTCCGTTTGAATGTGCAATCTGTGACCACTGGTATCCGAGCGACAAGAAAACATCACCAGAAACAAAGGGCCTTTTTTCTGCATTTGAAATAACATATACTGTCGGTGATCCAGGTTGTGAGACAAGTGTGCCGTCGGCAAAGAGCACCGGTTCGCTGACAGGTGTTTGTTCGAGGTCTTTGTCAGAGAGGGGCTTGATTTTCCGATAGGCAAAGTTTGTCTGCAATACGCTTCGCTCTAAGACAGGATGTCTTCTACCGCCAACCAGATAGTATATTCCTCCATTTTTCCGTTGCACCAGTTCGCCTGCCGGATTTTTGTCCGGCGCACTCAGCATTCCAGCTGTTGGTATTGCATCAAGATCAGCCGTTGGTGTCCGAATAATTTCTGCGGGATTAAATCCTATCTTACGAAAAATCTCTCTTGAAGGAATGCCGTATTTTTTGTCATCGGCATACAGAAACACGGCACCATTTGCACTTTGCAAAAGAGAGTATTGCGGAAAGCGTATTGGTGATCCTTGTGGATAGCTTTCCAGATCGCCTTCTGAAATAGTTACAATTTGAGCGCGCGAATAGCGAGAAAGGAAACTTCCCATCGTCGAAAAAATTCTGCGTTTGCCATTTACAATAATCCATATCTCCTGCTTTCCATCAACTTGCACGATTGTGCCATCGGGATACTGCTTTCCAAAATATCTCTGCCATAACTTCCAAAAACTATAGTTTCCTCGAATGTGAGGAGTGTAGTTATAGAGCGCTGCTGTTGCCGCAGTGGCGGGTAGTATAGGTTCTCCGTCGACGAGGCGCGTTTCTCCTTTGCGAAAAGAAAAATCAAAAGGGTTTGTGGTATAGAGTTTTTTTCGTGTTGCGGCACGGTTCACTTGCGAAACAAATCCTTTGAAATCTTGCAGGCGCGGATCGCTGGGTGAGCAATCGTCACAGATGCCAAAACCAGTGGCCCAATCAAAGCTATACTGAGTTGGAACTGAATTTTCAATAAGGCTTTGTTCTTTTTGAAGGAGAACGAGCAATACTTTTGGATTGATACCGTTTGCCGTTGCGGCGCGCCAAATGATTTCCGACGCGAATTTTACTTTGCCATCAATATCTTGCGCGGTATAGGTGGCGAGCGCGGAACGTTTCCGTTCAAGAAAAAATTGAATATCTGAAGCACTCATGTCATTTGCACGAAAAAAATCAGCATCCGAAAGAATGCTGTTTTGATTAAACATTTGTGCTTGAACGATTGCAAGGGGTTGCAAAAAAAAGCCAGAGAAAATAACCAAAAAAACAATCCTACATAACGTGTTCATAGTACGTAGGATTGTACAAGATTTTCCTTGTTTCGTAAATCCCGTGCTTACGACTGCTGCACGGCAACAGGAAGCTTGAATATTACTTGTTGGTTATCCGCATCAATTGTTATTTCATCACCTTCCACTACTTTTTTTTCAATGATATGCATCGAGAGCGGGTTGAGGATTAAGCTCTGCACCGTTCGCTTGAGTGGGCGTGCGCCATAGAGTGGATCAAAACCTTTCTTGGCAACCAATGCCATAAGTTTTTGCGTGAACGCAAGCTTTATATCCGATTTGGCAAGGCGCTGGCGCACTTTTTCGAGTTGGATTTCCACAATCTGGCGTACTTGCTCTTCGCCGAGTGGGTGAAAGACGATAATTTCAGTGATACGGTTGAGAAATTCAGGCTTAAAGCTTTTTTGCAGGATATCACGGATTTTTTCCGACATTTCTTTTTCATTGATCATGCGGCTGGCGCGATCGTCTGCGCCAAATCCTATACTGCCATCGCGAATAAGATCGCTGCCGAGGTTGGATGTCATAATGATGATTGTATTCTTGAAGTTCACTTTACGACCCTTTGAGTCGGTAAGGTGACCATCATCCAGAATTTGAAGCAACGTGTTAAAAATTTCCGGATGCGCTTTTTCAATCTCATCAAAGAGAATCACGCTGTACGGTTTGCGGCGAACTTTTTCGGTGAGCTGCCCGCCTTCATCATAACCGACATAGCCAGGAGGGGAGCCAATAAGGCGTGAGACTGAATGTTTCTCGGAAAATTCACTCATGTCGACACGAATAAGAGAGTTGTCATCATTGAACATGAAGTTCGAGAGAGCCTTTGCAAGCTCAGTTTTACCCGTACCAGTGGGACCCACAAAGATAAACGAACCAATGGGCTGTTGTTCTTCAGAAAGCCCTGCCCGCGATCGGCGTAGCGCATTGGCGACCGATTGAATTGCCTCTTGCTGACCAATCACGCGATTACCGAGAATCTCTTCGGCGTTTTTCAGTTTTTCAGCTTCGCTTTCTAGAATTTTTACCGCAGGAATGCCGGTCCAGCGCGCGACAACAGCTGCCACATCTTCTTCAGTTACTTCTTCTTTCAAGAAGCGATGCTTCTTTTGTAGCGCTGCAAGTTTTTGGGTTGTTTTTTTCAGTTTCTTTTCAAGGTCAGGAATTTTGCCATAGCGGATTTCGGCAACCTTTGAAAGGTCAACTCGGCGTTCGGCAATGTCGGCTTCTTGTTTGAGTCGTTCAATTTGCTGTCTGTAGCCTCGTATTTGACTGATCAACTCTTTTTCGTTTTTCCAGTCAATCTCGAGTTTATGGGCCTGTTCTTTTGCCTCAGTGAGTTCTTTTTCAAGTTCTTTGAGGCGTGTTTTTGAATGTTTATCGCTTTCTTTTTGAAGCGCTTGCTTTTCAATCTCAAGCTTGAGGATCGTACGTTTTAGCTGATCGAGTTCGACTGGCTGGCTGTCGATCTGGAGGCGAATGGCCGATGTTGCCTCGTCAATAAGGTCAATCGCTTTATCGGGAAGGAAGCGGTCGGAAATATAGCGGTGCGAAAGGTTTGCTGCCGCAAGAATGGCAGCATCGGTAATGCGTACGCCATGATGAATCTCATATTTTTCTTTAATGCCCCGTAAGATGGCAATCGCATCATCAACAGTTGGTTCCACCACCATAACCGGCTGGAATCGGCGTTCAAAGGCAGCGTCTTTTTCAATATGCTGCTGGTATTCTTTTAAAGTGGTTGCGCCAATGGTGCGAAGCTCACCGCGTGCAAGCGCGGGTTTAAGCATGTTTGATGCGTCAATGGCCCCATCAGCGCCGCCTGCGCCAACAACTGTGTGCAATTCATCAATAAACAGAATAATGGAACCAGATGATTGACCGATCTCTTTGAGTACGGCTTTGAGACGATCTTCAAAATCACCACGGAATTTGGTGCCTGCAATCAGCGCGCCAAGATCAAGCGCAAGAATTTCTTTTTCTTTGAGGGATTCAGGAACGTCGCCTGCAACTATACGTTGTGCAAGCCCTTCCACGATTGCGGTTTTTCCTACGCCTGCCTCACCAATAAGCACAGGGTTGTTCTTTGTGCGCCGTGAAAGCACTTGAATCACACGGCGGATCTCTTCATCGCGTCCAATGACAGGATCAAGTTTTTCTTGCCGTGCTTGGTCGGTCAGGTTGACGGCATACTTTGCAAGCGCTTGATACTTACTCTCGGGATCTGGGTCAGTAATGCGATGACTGCCTCGAAGTTGGGCAAGTGATTTCAAAATTGCATTGTATTCAACACGATATTCTTGCAAGATATGCTGCACGCTCGAGGGCGTTTCAATAAGTGCCAAGAAAAGGTGCTCAGTTGAGATATATTCATCACCGATATTTTTTGCTTCTTTCTGGGCTTGGCTGAGTACCTGCGCGATTTCTTTTGAAATATAAATTTGGCCGCTGGGATCGTTTTTGGCGCGTGGTAAAAGATCGAGTTCGTCGCTAAGGCGCTGCTCAAGTTCTTGTGCGGGGATTTCAAGTTTATGGAGTAGGCTTGTAACTATACCCTCGCCCTGCCTGACAAGTGCTAAAAGCAAGTGAAGAGCATTGAGTTCCTGATGGCCTTTTTCAAGCGCAATCATGTGTGCTGCCTGAAGGGCATCTTGGGCTCGGGTAGTGAAATTGTTATTAAACATAGAGGAAGGAATTTAGCAGTTAAGCACGTAGAGTGCTAATTGAGTAGTATATTATTTTAAAACTATCTGTCAATATCTTAGCACAGGAGAAGGCAGATACATTGAACAGGTCGAGAGTCTGTCTGGAGTCTTATGACGAAATGGTTCGCATTTGTTGATAACCCGAAGCATACTAGGTATACTTCATAACAGAATATGAAGAAACATAGCACAGGAGTAAATGCAGAAAAAATAGATATTTTAGGGGTTGGCGTTCACATCATTACGCCGAAAGATGTTATGAGGTGCTGTGATAACTGGCTGAAACGTATTGCAGATGGTCATCAGGTGGTAACACTGAACCCCGAGTTTGTTATGTGTGCTCAACAAAGAAAGGACTTCCGTGATGTACTCAATAACGCTGACCTTTGTTTTGCTGACGGCACAGGGCTTTTTTTTGCCTCTCTTTTTTTATACGGATTTAAAAAGCGCGTATATCGTTTTGCCGGTGTTGATTTCGCCCTTCAATTGGCGGAAGTTTGTGCTCAGCAAGGTAAGTCGCTGTATCTCATAGGAGCTGATCCTGGCATAGCAGAGGCAACTGCCCAAGCTCTGCAAAAGAAATATCCAAAACTAATCATAGCTGGTGCAGAAGAAGGAATACCGAAGGAAATATCCAATGTCCAATTTTCAATTTCCAATAATGCATTACTCGAGAGAATTCGCCAGGCAAAACCGGATGTTCTCTGTGTTGCATTTGGCGCGCCAAAACAAGAGCTATGGATTGCCGAGCATCTTTTCGCATTGCCATCGGTGCGAATAGCTGTAGGCGTTGGAGGCACATTTGATTACCTTGCAGGTCTTATGCCATACGCGCCGAAATGGATTCGCATCATTGGTTTCGAGTGGTTGCATAGACTGTTTACTCAGCCGACTCGTTTCAATAGGATCATTACTGCAGTCATACGGTTTCCGTTGGCAGTTGTAAGTTCAACATTTAAATATCAAAGATCAAAATGACAATGCTACATTCAAAAAATTCTAGAAGCTATAAGCTAGAAGCTAGAAGCTCAGTACTGTTTATCAATTCTGCACACCGAGAGAACTCTTATATTATTCTCACCCACGATGCTATTCGCAAACAAATGAAGGTCGTTGATCGCAATGTTTTAGCAGCGTGCGACGCTTTACTAACAAAAGAAAAGGTGGCGTTAAAAAAACTTAAAGGCATTGTTGTGGTTACGGGTCCTGGACAGTTTTCATCGCTTCGCACAGGAATAACAATTGCAAACACTTTGGGATTTGCATGTTCTTTGCCAGTTGCGGGAGTAAAGCTCGCTGATACTCTCGATGCGATGCTCAATTCTGGTTTACAAAAACTCGCAAAGCTTAAAAAATTTCGTCCTCTTGGCGCGGAGTATGGACAAGAGCCGAATATAACCGTGAAGGTAACAAGTAACAGGTAATGAGTAATGAGTAATTCCTCGCAGAAAAAGTCGGGCAAAAAATGGGTCAATCTAACCTATGGAGCACCAACCACAATTTGGAGGGGCAACGGAGCATGAGGTCGAACGCCTTGCGCGCGAACAGGCAGAAGCGTATGAACGCATTCGTTTGCCGGCAAGCGCCGAGGAGCTGATTACGGCCACCATAGACCCCGGCATGGGAGCTGTGGACAGGTTATTACCGATACTCTCACGTGCAGCTGTTGGAAGTCTTTCGTCGTTTCAAGATATCCTTTTGCAGATTTCAGCGCGGCTGCGCGCCATTCTCTTAACTTATGCTAAAAAAGGAGAGAAAGAACGTGAAGAGCCAACAGATTTTGCAAAGCATTTGGTGAGATCAGTCCAGGGCTTTGATGATCCAAAAGTATTGGCAGGGTTGAGTGATATTGCGGAGTATGTGATTGCCGAACTTCATCCTCTTATTCTCAAGGCGTGGCAAGAGTATGCTGTCCTTGTGGAATCTATTTCTGATGATGCAAAAGAGCGACTCGGACTTCCAAAAACGAAAGCACAATTTTTTGATGCGCTTACAATTGGGATGGTAGAAGAACAAAACGTTCATTCGCTCTTTGGCCTTTTTGCGCTATTAGCAGAAAAAAATCCTCATTTTCCTCACCTGAATTCTGAAACTCAAGAACTTCCAAAGAAACTCGTCATAACCGATCCCTTAGGGCAGCATCAAACAGACTACTGGACTGAGCGCGTTGCTGCTCACAAAGCCATGTATGGAAAAGAAATACGTCTTTCGGGTCTTGTAAAGCAAAGGACAACATCTGCAATCTATGAATTACAAGAAGTGGAATTACGAACTCGTGACCAAGAGCTCAAAAATGCTATTCAAAGCGTATCCGAATGGCTTGATTCAGAACAAGGCCAGCTCGAAGGATTAGACGACGAAGCATTTGTGGGTTATACGGCGGGACTTCATTTTGCCTATGGTGATCCTGAGATACTCATCACTCTTTTGAATAGCCTTGAAATAATCAAGCAAAAAGTGCCATATCTGTATGTACGACTTTTGGGAAGATCGCCAAATCCGGTAACGCCCGAAAACACGCGGAGCGATATGTTTGGCAATGTCTTGCATATTGCATTTCATCATTCAATGAATTTGCAGACGGGCAAGGGGACTGAAGAGTACCAAGCACTTCAGAGCTTTTTGTCTGGACTTACGAGAATGGAAGCTCGGCAAGATGTGATCGCGCCTTTGAGCGACGAAGAGTTTGCGTATATGGAAAAAGTGCTTTCAGAGTATATTCAAGAAGGAGTACAAGAAAACAATTTTATGCCTACTGTATTTTCTGCCATTATGTTCGGAGAGAAAAAGCGAGCGTACCTCATGGGCAAAATGCTCGAGCGGGTCTCGGCAGAGAATAGAGAGCGGTTGCTACAAGAATTACGAACAGCAACGCCGAGGGAGTTTATTCGTCTCGTGCGCGGAAGACGGTTATTTCCGCACAGGACAGAGTATTATTATGATATAACGCGGTGGCCACAAGATGCTATGGCAATTTTGAAATCAAGAGTCGGAGCAATTCATCTCGGAGGCGTATGGCCTGAAAACAAAGAAACAATAGTATGGATTAATGAGGTTAATTTTGGTGCGTTGGACAAGCTTTTAGAATTTTTAAGATATGAAATGAAGAGACCGCGTGCGGATTATAAACAGCCGCTAGCTGCTCTCAAAAGAGAACTTTGGAAATCAACGCCATCGGAGAAAATGCTCAAAGGCGATGAGTTTTATCAATGGCTTGAAGAAAGAATAAGGACGAGAAATAAAACAGCAGTGTATGACATTATCGATGTTGTCAATACACATACCAATATTTCAGAGAAACAATGGAGGTCATGGCGCATGAATCTTATTAGTAAGGGACCTATTATTTACAACGAAAAAAGAGATAGAACCGCAGAATTGTTAAGCTTTCTCTGTAAGATTGTTCATAGTTTTGAGAGCGATGAATTCAAGAAATTTCTTATTCGCTTTTCCACTCATACATAATGCTCTACTCACTACAACCTAACAACTATAAACTATAAACTGGTGCATGGATCTTTTTGACTCACAATTGAAAGCCAAGGCATTTGCGCCGCTTGCTGACCGTATGCGTCCGCGAACGCTTGAAGAATTTTTTGGGCAAGAGCATCTGGTAGGCGAGGGCAAGGTGCTGCGAACACTGATTGAAAAAGATCAGCTGAGCTCCCTGATTTTTTGGGGGCCTCCTGGCGTTGGAAAGACAACGCTTGCTTCAATTATCGCATCAACAACAGGTACCCGCTTTGTTGCTATTAGCGCTGTAAATACCGGCGTAAAAGAAGCACGTGAGATCATTTCAAAAGCGTTTGATGAACTCAAATTCAGAGGCAGGCGAACTATTTTATTTATTGATGAAATCCACCGATTCAATAAGGCGCAGCAAGATGCCTTTTTGCCCCATGTTGAAAAAGGCACGATCATTCTTATTGGGGCGACAACAGAGAACCCATCGTTTGAGGTGAACTCGGCTCTGCTCTCGCGCTCTCGAGTCTTCGTGCTCGAGCCGCTCACCCATGAACAGCTTGCAGGTATTATCGACCATACGCTTAAGGACAGTGAACGCGGGCTTGGCTCACAGCGTATTTCGATCCATCAAAAGGCGCAGGATGCAATCATCGACTTTTCAAACGGCGATGCGCGTAGTCTTTTGAATATTGTAGAACTGGCAGCAGCGCTGTGTCATTCCGAACGAAGTGAGGAATCCCAAAAGTTCAAAAAAAAACGGGATCCCTCGCATGCTCGGGATGACAAAGTCATAACACTCGATATCGTTACCGAGGCGCTGCAGCAAAAAACATTACGCTACGACAAACTAGGAGAAGAGCACTACAATGTCATCTCCGCGTTTATTAAAAGCATGAGAAATTCCGACGCGAATGCCGCCCTGTATTGGCTTGCTCGTATGATTGATGCGGGGGAGAGTCCGCTCTTTATCGCACGGCGCATGGTTGTGTTTGCGTCGGAAGATATCGGACTTGCAAACCCAACCGCCTTGGTGGTTGCAAATGCCGTTGCCCAAGCCGTGGATTTTATTGGCATGCCAGAAGCACGCATAAACCTTGCGCATGGAGTAGTGTACTTAGCCGAGGCAAAAAAGAGCAATCGGTCGTATATTGGACTTGAGCGGGCAATGGAAGACGTGAAAAAATACGGCAATTTGCCAGTGCCATTGCATTTGCGTAATGCACCCACAAAGCTCATGAAAGATCTCAAATACGGCAAGGACTACAAATATGCGCATGACTACGAAGGGGGCGCCACAAATATGCAATGCCTTCCAGATGAGCTGAAAAGTAGGAAATATATTGACTAGGGTATAGGGTATAGGGCATTCGTCATAGTATTTGTTCGTTCTTTGAAGGTGAGGTTGAAATGGAAGAAGAGGAAAAATATTCGATCGAATCCGTTAAAACTTTGCAAGCCTCGCAAATCAAAACCCGGCGGAATCGTCCGGGGTTATTTTTTTATTTATTCACAGGTTTTGGGGTTCCCAGTAATACAAAAATCAGAATTTATGCCGTTTGTTCCGATTTTTTTTGGATCAAACCAACTTTTTCGTTATAAATATAATAAATATTTCTCAATGATGCATAAACTGATCGGAACAAACTGATTATTGATATACTGGGGTTGTTTTGTATATTTATGTGGTGTATAATACCTTTATCGAGGTGAAAAGTGGGAAAAAGTGGGGATAACTCAAGTAAACAAGAGGAAAACCTCTTTTGAGGGTCTTAATCTCATTGACCACCGGGAAAACAATTAATAACGATTCCATGCTTGTCGTTTCATTGCTCTCCCTCATGGCCTTCAGGGATGTTTACTTGAGTTATTTCTTGCTCAAGTAGCTTTTCTTAATGTAAGCCGCTATGTTTATCGGGGAATACAGTCACTCAATAGATACAAAAGGGCGGCTTGCATTGCCGTCTAAGTTTCGTTCTGTTTTGGAGCAGGGCGCAGTTGTAACAAAAGGTTTGGATAATTGCCTCTTTGTGTATACACAAGAAGAGTGGAGTGCGCTTGCAACAAAGATTTCCCAACTTCCTCTGAATCAGGCAAATGCGCGAGCGTTTGCTCGCAATATGCTTGCCGGCGCAATGGATGTGCAGCTCGACAAGCAAGGACGCATTATTTTACCGGATTACTTGCGAGAGTATGCAGGGCTCAAGAAAAAGGTGATTGTCGCTGGTTTGTATAATCGATTGGAGCTTTGGGATGAGACAGCATGGAAGGAGTACAAAACACAAACAGAAAGCGAAAGCGGAGAAATAGCAGAGGCGTTGGCAGGACTTTGATGAGCTGACAGCTTTTAGCTTGCAGCTTATAAAAGATTTTCTAAAAGCTATAAGCTGAAAGCTCGTATGACAGTACATAGGCCGGTGATGCTCGAGGAAGCGATTGGGTACCTGAATGTTCGTTCAAATCACAATTATATTGACTGCACATTTGGCGGAGGAGGGCACACTCAAGCGATGTTAGAGCGCAACGGTCCAAAAGGAAAAGTTATAGCATTTGAACTCAATACGTCGGCAATCCAGCAAGCAAAAGATCTGCAAAAAAAGTACAACAAGCGGCTGATCATCATCAACGACAACTTCCGAAATATTCTGAAAACTGAAAGCTATAAGCTTCAAGCTAGCGGTATTTTGTACGATCTCGGTTTTTCAACCGATGAACTCAAAGGGAGTGGACGCGGATTTAGCTTTCAAGTCGATGAGCCGCTCGACATGCGATTTTCCCTTGAGTCTGAGTTAACTGCAGCAGACATTGTACAAACATGGAAGGAAAAAGAATTAGCTGATCTCATATATACCTATGGCGAAGAAAAATATTCACGAAGAATCGCAAAAAATATTGTTGCTGCCAGACACAAAGAACCAATACAGACTACGTTGCAATTGGTTGCCATTATAGAAAGGTCCGTACCACCTTTTTATCGCCATAAAAAAATCCATTGCTCCACGCGAACGTTTCAGGCTCTGCGCATTGCAGTCAATGACGAACTTGAAAGTCTTAACATATCATTGGAAAAATCCATTTCTCTCTTGAAGCAAGGGGGGCGAGTCGTAGTTATTTCGTTCCATTCGCTTGAGGATAGAATCGTAAAGCATTTTTTCAAAGAACTGGTCAAAACAAAGAAAGCAATCCCCTTAACAAAAAAGCCACAAACGCCAACACAAAAAGAAATAGAGATAAACCCAGCAGCGCGAAGCGCAAAACTCCGAGCAATAGAAATATTGTAAGTGTAAAAGTGACGAGCGAAGAGTGTAGAGACACTCATCACTCATCACTCAACACTTTTATCCTATGTCTATCACATTCAAAAAAATACGAATAAAACAGATGCGGTCGAATAGTGTTGATGAAAAACAGATAAAAAAATCAAGCTCAACAGTACACAACGTAAACACATTGCTACTCTTGACGATAGGTTTTGTTGGTGTATTGTATCTCGTGCAAGTAAATTCGCTCTCAACAAAAGGCTATACCATAAAGGAACTTGAGAAAAAAATAAGTGAGACACAAAAGGAACAAGAAGTTCTCCAAATGCGTATTGTTGAGGCGCAGAGCTTAGGGCAGCTCCAGCAAAAAATAGATACGCTTGGCTTGATAAAATCCGAACGAGTTGACTATATAAAGCCAGCACAAATTGTTGCCGTTCGTTAATCGTTGTATCTAACATGCATATGGGGCGCTTCTAACAATGTTCAAAAAAACACATATATGTGGTTGCCAGAGACAACCAGCGTCTTTTCTGTTCGCTGGTTGTTTTTGTTGACTCGAATGAGCCAATCGCGTCGTTGTCACCCTCAAAACATAGTGAAGGCGTGCGCAGGCGGATTTTGGGCCGTTAAGAATGTCGTTGTATCCACAGCTCTACGACTCACTCACGGTTCTTTATCCGCAGCAAATACGAGTTCACATGCCTGCAGCGGCAGCAGTCTAAGTTCTCTTCAGGCTGATCTTTACTGCCATCCTCCGCACTGCGCCATGGGGATGGCTCCTTTTTTGCCAACTCTGCCAATCCCACGCTATACTAGATGGTGCTAGAATCACCACAATGTTTACATTTCGAAAAAAATACAAGGTAGGCTCCAAGCGTGATACCGATGCATCTCTGTATGGAAGGAGGATCCGAATTATGCGTATTGTTGTCCTGTGTCTTTTTGCGGTTTTTGGTGCGCGTCTTTTTACCATTCAAGTCATGGGGTATGACTATTACCGCTCGCTTGCGGATGACGAGCATCAGTTTTTTAAGAAACTTGTTCCAACACGCGGTGAAATTTTTTTGCGTGAGCGAAACAGTGATACCAAGAGCTCGCATCTGCTCGAGCGCAATGGAGCCAAGCTGTTTCCGGCAGTAACCAACAGGGAGTATAAGCTCCTCTATGCTGTGCCAAAACTCATTATCGATCCAGAAAAAACTGCCGAAACTCTCGCGCCGATTTTAGAAATGGAAAAGGAGGAGCTCCTTAAGAAAATGTCAAATAGAACAGAAAGCTATCGAGTTTTGAAGCGTAAAGTATCCGATGAAACGTATGAGCACATACGCGCACTTGAGTTGCCAGGCATTTCCTTTAATACTGAAGTCTATCGTTTTTACCCCGAAAAGGGGCTTGGCGGGCACGTCTTTGGATTTCTTGGCTATGACGCAAAAAATGTCTTTCGAGGTCTCTATGGACTTGAGGGGTACTTTCACGACACTCTCAAAGGTAAGGAAGGCTCGCTCAAAGTAGAAAAAGACGCGTTTGGAACGTTTATCCCTGTTGGTGATAAAAAAATTGTCGACGCAGTAAATGGAAGCAGTCTCATTTTAACGATTGAGCGCACTGTTCAGTTGGTCGCATGTGATCGGCTCACCAAGTGGGTTGCTCAGCATGGCGCAGACGGCGGTAGTATTATCATTACCGAGCCGAAAACAGGCTCCATTCTTGCCATGTGTAACACTCCGGATTTTGATCCTGAACAGTATTCCAAGTCCGAGCCCGCTGTGTACAGTAACAAAGCAATTTTCACGCCTTTCGAACCCGGTTCAACGTTTAAGGCTATCACGATGGCGATGGCGCTGGATATGGATGTGGTTACGCCTCAGACGACCTACGTTGACACCGGAGCGATTAAGATTGGCTCTTATACTATTAAGAATTCCGATCTTAAAGCGCACGGCACACAGACCATGATGAACGTATTAGATAATTCGTTAAACACGGGTGCTATCTATGTGGCGAGAAAAGTAGGGCTTGAAAATTTTAAAAAATACATGAAGGCGTTCGGGTTTGGCACGCGGACAGGAATCGAACTCGATAGTGAAAGCACCGGTAATATGAAGGCGCTCGATGATAAAAATGAAATATATTTAGCAACAAGTTCGTTTGGCCAGGGAATTACTGTTACACCATTACAGCTCGTGATGGCGTATGGTGCGCTTGCAAATGGTGGAAAACTCATGCAGCCGTATATTGTTGATGAGATTATCAAGCCAGACGGGACGAGTATCAAAACAAAGCCGAAAGTTATCCGTCAGGCAATTTCCGAGCGCGCATCAACACTGGTTGGCGGCATGTTGGTGAACGTTGTGCGAAAGGGGCATGGACAACGCGCGGGAGTTCCGTATTATTATGTTGCAGGAAAGACCGGCACGGCACAAGTTCCAAAGAAAAACGGCCGTGGATACGAAAAGAACGTAACAATCGGTTCATTTGTCGGTTTTGCACCTGTGGATGATCCGCAATTTGCAATGCTCGTGAAAATCGATCATCCGCGCTCGGTACAGTGGGCGGAGAGTTCTGCCGCACCACTGTTTGGAGATCTAGCCCATTTTCTGTTGAATTATTATGAGGTACCGCCAGACGAAAAATAAATTGTTAAATTGT
>JACQRZ010000019.1 GCA_016206235.1 Candidatus Uhrbacteria bacterium | reverse complement strand
GATTACTCATTCTGTAAGTATATCACTTTTCTTGGCATTGAGATATTCCTTGAGCTTACGAAGTGCGCTGCCGCGCATGCTGACTGCGTTTTTTTCTTCTCGAGACATTTCGCCAAACGTTTTGGAATATCCTTCCGGCTGGAAAATAGGGCCCCAACCAAAATCGTTCTCTCCCCTCGGAGCCACAATAGTTCCTTCGAGCGCTCCTTCAAAAAAATGTATTTCTCCCGCGCTTGTAACGTAGCCCACAACTGTCCTTGCTGTTGCGCGTGCGTCTCCGTACTTTACTGCCAACTCTACTAAACCTTCGTTGCCAATGGTCTTTAAAAACAACTTGATAAATGGGCCGGGCAATCCCTTGAGGCAATGGAGGTACAACGATGTGTCTTCGACAACAATGTCCCCTTGGACAACTTTCAGGGCTTCTTGGAGTTTTGCTTTGACAACTTCTCGCGCGTCAAGCTCTTGGATCTCCGGCAAGTCGATATCGCGCTGCTCAACATGGTGCACTATCGCCTTTACTTCGCTAAACTTATCTTTGTTTCCTGTAATACAGTAGATCATAGTGCAGCATTTCCAAGGAGAAAATTTTTCAGTGTTTCAACTTCAACTTCCACTTGTGAATGAAGAGGTGAAGGCAAGGTGTCGAACGTAAACCAGCCAAGACATTCATGTTTGTCTGGCTCTGCATTTGTGACTTTTGAAGGATCAACCAACACCCAATACACTATTTTGATCCAATGCGTCTGTTTTCCGTTATGCTCGCGCAACACATTGTCGACTAAAAAGCGTTTCATTTCCAGCGGCTCAGTGCCATACTCTTCCATGAGTTCTCTTTGAATACATTCTTCAAATGTCTCGCCGAACTCCATAGAGCCACCTCCGCAATCCCACCTTCCCTGCTCATCGCGGCACTGTTCACCACGCTTATGCATGAGTATTCTGCCATTGCCGTCGTGACACCAAAACGCGCACGTTACGCCGATGTAATCAATGCCTCGGCGCAAATCCATTTGCTGATAGCTTTCCGTGTTTTGTTGTGGTTGCATCATATTTCCGCATTTCGTTTAATTTCATCTGCGAGTTTATTGAGCTCTTCGATATCTGCTTGGGGGCCAAGCTGCGTTGAAAGGTATCCTTGGTAGGTTTCAAAATACACTCTTTCATGCGCCCACATTTCCTGGAATTTTTCTGTTAGTCCATGGAGCGGATAGAGCTTGATATGCGCGTGGTTCACACCCATACCCTCAATAACCATTGCAACTCGTTGCACCGCTAATCCTTTTTCCAGAATTTTTCCAACCGTTTTTGCTGCATTTAAAAAACGTGAATAGACATCGTCGGGCATATCAAAGGCGTAAGAGTCATAATGAGTTTTTGGAAGCACCAGCGCCATTCCTTTAGTATTAGGGTTTACATCAAGTACGGCAAGAAAATCATTGTCTTCCCAAATTTTTGCGGCAGGTATTTCGCCAGCCGTTATTTTGCAAAAAATGCAATTGTCCATAGTCTTTGGCAGTTTATATGTTTATTGCGTCAGCGGTAGCACGCGCTTTAAAACCTTATCAAATCCAGGAAGCAACCTCAATCTCTTTATCTTTATATCTGAAGGCGCGAGCCATGTATAATGTTGCGCCTCCTGCATGATTGGAGTTTCTCAACAAAAGAAAAATAGAACTGTTATGAACAATGTAAATACCAATTGCACCTTTAGGTCGTAATTGTTCTTTAGTCATACTTTCCATTATACCGCTTGAAGTTCTATTTTAATGGATCGTCAGTGCGGCGCGCATGCGCTCGGTTGCGGACAATTGTTTTCAGAAGCGGGATCAATCGGTTACGCATCTCTTTACGCGAAGCAGTGTTCTGGGGGTTCTGATCAATGCGAATCGTTAAAATACGCATGAGCGCTGTCGCGCATATCGACTCGAAATTTCTCTCATTCGCCATTGATCGCAAAAGATCATCTCCATGCGTGCCGTTCCGCACGCCGTTCACATAGAAATTGAAAACGTCCTCGAGCTTCTCAGATGTCAGTTGCTCAAGAGTTAAAGGTTCGCTGGTGATAAGTTCTTGGAGACTACGCTCGCCTCCGCCCTGCTCAATATTGATATGCTATACCCATGACATTTTTTGAAGCGCTCTTTTTGAAAATCTCAAAATTTCTTAAGAACGAAGTCGCGAAGCTCTTTTGCAGCATCAACTGCTTTCGACGCTGTTTTTATTCCAACTTCAGGAATATCGCCAGGGTAACGAGTCTCGATATAAAACTCGGCCAGATAGAATACGCTATGTCGCAATGATTCAAACGAGTGGTCGAGCTGCTCACATTCGTTGAGGAGCTCATCAAGTTGATGAATTTTTCGAATAGATTTAGACTGAGCGGCAACGTAACCTTTGAGATATTTTTCTCCAATCTGCTGAGCATGAAAGCAAATAACATGGGCGGGGCCGCCTTCACGAAGAAGAATTTCTGCTGCTTTTAAGTCGGCATCTCCGTGCTTAAACCACTCAGCGACGTATTTTGTTTTTTTCATATAATACAATGCCGTTTTTAAGTACATCTTTAATAAAAAGATTGCAGTCATTTCGCACTTTTTTTTTCAATTCAGAAGGCGTATATACGATAAAATCGACAGGCATACTCATCGGATAAAGTCGTGCTCGAAGTTCACGCTGACGTTCGATTTTAGATTTTAGTGTTCTTTTTATGATAAGCACATCAACGTCGCTTTCCATTGTTGGTTTTCCCCATACGTGCGAGCCAAAAAGAATCACCTTTTCCGGTTTATAGTAAGAAACAACCCTTTTTGAAAGCGCAGTAATCGATGAAGAAATACGGCGTATATTTTTTTTCTTTGAAGTCATAACGAATGTAAAAAATCTCTAAGCAACGCCTTAACGCGCGCATTAATAGAAAGTTTTCCAAGCATGCGAGCAAGAGTGGGTCGATCAAGAGCCTTCCAATCGCCAACCTCGATCTTACGCTCAACATACCACTTCAACACTTTCGGGTTCGAAAGATTGATCGTCTTTACGTCTGTTTCCCAGATGCCTTTTTGTGATTTTTTTATCATGTAAAGCTTCGATTTCTGATGTAAGTATAGCATTCTGCCATAGAAAAACAACCTCACTTCAATGATTTTCCTTATGTTCTTAGGCGCCGTGGCAGCGTTTATACTTCTTGCCGCTTCCGCAAGGGCATGGATCATTGCGCCCCACCTTCGCGGAAAGCTCGGCGGGCAAGCCCACTTTTTGATCTGCGCCATCACCTTCTTTTGGCGGCGCGCTGTATGATGCATTTTTTGGCAGCACTGATGAAGGTGTTGTTGAGTCAGAAACCATGCCGATCTTGTAGATGCTATACACGACTTGCTTTTGAATCATAGCAATAAGTTCGGTGAACAATCGATATGCTTCCTTTTTATATTCAACGAGCGGATCATGCTGGCCATAACCGCGCAAGCCAATGCCATGGCGCAGATGGTCGATAGCCTCGAGATGCTCCACCCACAGACCATCAATGGCGCGGATGAGAATATCTTTTTCAATTTGGCGCAAGGCAAGCGATATGTTCACGTCGGGGTACACCTGCTTAATTTGGTTGGCAACGCGCTCTTCAAATGCAGCATACTCTTGCACTGCCAGTCCATTGAGATATTCAATTACAGCGTCGCGTGAAGTTGCGTGCGCAAGCTTATCACCCTCAGTCTCCTTTCCTTCAAAGGAAATTCGTTTTTCTAGCGGCAATGGGAAAATGGTATTGACCACTTCATAGATCTCGGTGAGATTCCATTCTTTTGGATCTTCACTAGCTGTATGAAATATCACGACTTGCTCGATCTCCTGTTCAACCATTTTTAAAATCGTATCTCGGAGTGTTGTTTTTTCTTGAGGCTCTTCGGACAACACTTCATCTTTTTCCAAAGCAGTCGCTTTTCTCATCTCGTCGTCGAACTGCCTCAAAGCAGCCTTCCTCCGGTGATAAATAATGTCTCGATGCTTATTGAGTACATCATCATATTCAACCAAGTGCTTGCGCGTATCAAAGTTATGTCCTTCAACTTTTTTCTGTGCTTCTTCAAGTGATTTTGAAACCATGGTGTTTTCAATGGGGACGTCTTCGGGCATGCCAAGTTTGTCCATAAGCCCCTTAATGCGATCCGAGCCAAAAATACGCATGAGATCGTCTTCCATGGAAACGTAAAACTGGGTCGAGCCTGGATCGCCCTGACGTCCACTGCGTCCGCGTAGCTGATTATCAATTCGTCGTGATTCATGACGCTCGGTACCAATGACATGCAAACCTCCAAATTCACGCACTCGATCGGCTTCATCTTGGTCAGGCGGATTTCCTCCAAGCAAAATATCAACTCCGCGTCCTGCCATGTTTGTTGCAATCGTAACAGCCCCACGCCGTCCAGCTTGGGCAATAATCTCACCTTCTTTTTCATGATTCTTTGCGTTTAGCAATACGTGCTTAATTCCTTCTCGTTCAAGGAGTTTGCTCAAGTACTCGTTTTTTTCAATGGAAATAGTGCCAACAAGTACGGGCTGCCCTTTTTCATGCCGCTCTTTGATCTCTTCAACGACAGCCGCATACTTCCCTCGCTCAGTTTTATAGATCCTGTCTTGGAGATCTTTTCGAATGTTGTCTCTATGGGTGGGAATAACAACAACTTCAAGTTTATAAATTTTGGAAAACTCCTCAGCTTCTGTTGCTGCAGTGCCTGTCATACCTGCAAGCTTTTCGTACATGCGAAAGAGATTTTGGAATGTTACCGTTGCATACGTTCTGCTTTCCCTCTGAATCTTTACTCGTTCTTTTGCTTCGATTGCCTGGTGAAGGCCTTCCGAATAACGCCTGCCATGCATCAATCGCCCCGTAAACTCATCAACAATAATCACTTCACCGTCTTTCACGACATAATCTTTGTCTTTCTTAAATAAGGCTTGGGCACGCAATGCCTGCTCAATATGATGCACAATAGTAATACTCTGAGCGGTGTATACATTACCCATGCCGAGCCACTCCTCCATCTTCTTTAACCCTGCTTCCGTAAGTGTTGCTGCCCGCATCTTTTCATCGATGTTGTAATCTTCTTTCACATTCAAACGGGCAACAAGATCAGCAAAGCGATAGTACAAATCAGCAGACTCTTCAGCGGGTGCGGAAATAATCAGCGGCGTTCGCGCTTCATCAATAAGAATACTGTCGACTTCATCGACGATGGCATACACAAGATCGCGCTGCGACATCTGGTTGATATCGGCTACCAAGTTGTCGCGAAGATAATCGAATCCAAATTCATTGTTTGTGCCATACGTGATATCTGCCGCATAGGCTTCTTTTCTTGTGCACGGCTTGAGGGATGTATGTTCGATTTTATACCCAGCAACAGATCCGTCTTCCGCAGTCTCATGAATTGTCTCAGTATAGGAAGGGTCATACAAAAAAGCTGCTTCATGCTGAATACAGCCAACCGTAAGCCCAAGCGCATGATAGATCTTTCCCATCCAAACAGAGTCACGCTTGGCCAAGTAATCATTCACCGTAATCACGTGAACACCCCTGCCTGTGAGCGCATTTAAATACACTGGCGCTGTAGCTGTAAGTGTTTTTCCCTCACCAGTACGCATTTCTGTAATCTGTCCTCTATGTAATACCGCACCACCAATAAGCTGAACATCATAATGGCGCTGTTTGAGGTGACGCTTTGCTGTCTCACGAACGACAGCAAAAGTTTCTGGCAAAAGATCGTCGAGTGTTTTCCCGTCGGCTAATTCCTTTTTGAAACGAGCCGTTTGATCTTTTAGCTCGTCTTCGGTCATTGTTGCAAAAGTATCTTCAAGTGCGTTGATTTTTTCAACCAATGGCGTGAGTGATTGAACAATACGTTTGTTTGGATCTCCAAATAATTTCGATAGAAAAGACATTACAGTGGTTAGTGATTAGTGATTAGTGTATTGTAATGATTACTGATGAAAATGCAATGAGACGCCTCACCGGGGCGTCGCACGTAGTGAAAAAGAATGCCGCGAAGCCTCGCGCTACTCTGGCACCTGTTGCGTCATGCAATGAATCGCCCCTCCACCATAGATGATATCTGAGCAATCAAGGCCGATCACTTTTTTATCAGGAAAACAGGACTGTAAAATAGAAAGCGCCTCTTGATCGTTCGGGTCTTGAAATAGTGCCGCAAGCACGACCGTGTTTGCAATATAAAAATTGCAATAGGAAACGGGCGCCTTTGTGCCGTCATCGTAGTTCACATGAGGCATCGGCAATGTGATGATTCGAAAAGGATTGCCGTTGAGATCTGTTGCTTGCTTGATGACTTCGTAATTCTTCTGCAGGATTTCATAATTTTCATCAGACGGATCGTCTTCATACGCGCAGACAATGGTGTCTGGCGAGACAAAGCGTGCCAACTCTTCGATATGGCCATCTGTATGGTCGTTGACAAGACCCTCTTTCAACCAAATCGTCTTTTTCACCCCCAAAAAATCATGAAGATATTTTTTCATATCTTCTCGAAAAAGAATGGGGTTGCGATTTGGATTGAGAAGCGTCTGCTCGCACGTGAGACACACTCCTTCCCCATTCACTTCAATCGCACCTCCTTCGAGCACAATACCTGGTTCGAATTTTTGTCCTTCAAGTGCAATGATATTGAATACCTCATTATCCGCAAGAAGGGGCGCATAATAGGGGTCATGACTTTTACCATAGGCATTGTACACCCACTTAGTCCATGCTCGCTTGTTGTCTTCTTTGTTTGTAATGGTGAGCGGGCCATAATCACGTGTCCACACGTCTGCAAAAGGAACTTTATAGAAATACACGGCATCCATTTGTGCACCCGAACTCTGAAGCATATGCTCGGCCATTTTTTTCATTGCCTCATCGAGCACAATAAGAAAGATTTTTTCGCTTGTGCTTAAAGCAGCAACCATGTGCGAAAAAATCTTCTGGACGTTCTCTACTCTCTCGGGAAAGGTAGTGTCATCATATGGCCAAGCAAGCCACGTACCCTCATGACGAGCCCATTCTGCTGGCATTTGAAACCCCTGCTCTATCGGTGGATTCATAACATTCTACTCACTACAAACTATAAGCTATAAGCTATTTACTCTTGAGTGCTTTTTGTGTTTCTTTATATTGCTAAATATTTTTTAATTTCTTTGATTTTTCAATAAGCTTTTTCGATGTCAACATACCATACGTATCTGGCCTCCTATTTCGAAGAAATCCCCATCCATCCTCAATATAGTGATTCATACCAAGATTAACAGGAACGATAAGGACCTGCTCCTTGGAAGATGTTGCGCGATCCACTACAGTGCCGAAGGCATCTGATACAAATGACTGCCCCCAAAATCGCATTCGCTCTTCACGTCCCACTCGATTAACGGCTGCAACATGGACGCAATTCGCGATTGCGTGACTTCGCATCATCAGCTCCCATGACGCATGCCAATCTCCTTCTGGCGGGGCGTATCCGACCACATTGCCGATCGCTGTCGGGTAGAAAATAATTTCGGCGCCGTTGAGCCGCGCAGCACGCGCAGCTTCTGGAAACCATTGGTCATAGCAAATAAGTACGGCAAAGGTTGCATAGGATGTTTTGTATACGCGGTAGCCGCTTTTACTTTCTTCAAAATAATACTTTTCATAAAATCCAGGGTCGTGAGGAATGTGAATCTTATGATACGTATCAAGAATCTGTCCTTTTTCATTGATGACCACTGCCGAGTTAAAGTACTTCCATATGCCGTTCACTTTTTTCTTTTCATACAGCGGAACGATAACAACAACCTTGTATTTTTTTGCTAAAGCGCAAAATGTTGCAGTGGAAAATCCAGGTACGGTTTCTGCATAGTAGTCTTTATCTGCCTTTTCAAGCTGAGGGAAATAGACTGTATTATAAAGCTCGGGCAAACAGAGAATGTGTGCTCCTTTTTTTGCGGCCATCTGAGCCAAAGCATACGCACGCTCGGTATTTGCGCGCATGTCATTGCCAGCCTGCAATTGAATAAGGCCAAGTTTTATTGTGCTCTGTTTAATACTAGGCATAGGCTGTGGTTATGTTGTTGCCGTTGTGATTGGATTTGAGAGATCTGGAGTAGCCAATGGTTGCGCCGGTGGCGATTTCTTTGCTCTGCGCTTTGATTGAGAGGAAAATCGTCCACGCACAGGTGATTTTTTTTCTTTGTGTTCTCCCCACATCTTATTGATATTCACTCTAAAGAGGTTGTAGTATCGCTGCAACTCATGCGGATCAGCAACTTTCAACACATCGAGTTCTGGTGCAAACATATCAGAAAAACGATCACGGCGACGAATAAGTCGTGCAACACCTTCCTCATTCACCATAACCATGGGTGCGCGCTTGAGTGAATTAAAGTTTGATGCGATCGTGTTACTATATGCACCGCAATCCATAATGGCAAGAAGATCGCCGGGTTTGGTTTGCGGCAAGTGAACACTCTTACAGATGGTATCAATACAATCACAGGTACATCCGGCAATCTTGTAGTGCTGACTCCTGCGTTGTTGCATTTTTGATGCTGGCAAAATATCGTAGACTGCATCTTCGTAAATGATCGGATCGGGCAGGAATGCGTACGTTGAGCCGTCGACAACCAATGTGGTGGTACGGCGCAGCTTTTTGCTGATAACGCGTGTTAAGCCGACCCCTGTATTGGCTACAAAAAACTTTCCTGGCTCAAACACCAGATATGGCAGCGGCAGATTCGCTTTGTAGATCAGCTTTACAAAGTAATCGGAAAACTTCTTGCCCATGTCCCGAGGATGGAATACTTCGGTATCGCCGTAAGCAACGGGGAAACTTCCGCCAAGATCAATATAACTGATTTTTTGGTTGTGCTCGCGTATCATATATTCCGCAACGTCAACCAATTTTTTTGCAGCAATAAAATATACCTTTGGATTGTAGACGTACGGCCCATGAAAATGGAGTCCGATCGGATTGAGGTAGGGCGACCGTGCAGCAAAATCGCAGGCTTTTTTGTATTGTGCGTAGGGAATGCCGTACTGTACTTTTCGTGTCGTATATTGCCCAAGATCAATTGTCGGTGTGAGGCGAATAAAAATACGAATTTTTTTGTTAATGCTTTTGCCGACCTGTGCAATCAATTCAAGATCCTCAAGGGAATCAGCGGTAATCGCAAGCACACCGACCTTCACGGCAAACAAAATATCTTGAGGTGTTTTATAAAGGTTGGTAAGCGTAATTTCGTGCGGCGAGAAATCTGCCAAAAGCGCTAAGATAACTTCACCAATGGAGCTGGCGTCAAGCTCCACCCCCTCTTGGTTTGCAATACGCATGATTTCCAGATTGGAGTTGCATTTTGACGCATACTGCACGCGAAGTTTTGGGTATGGAAACGCTGCCTTAAATTCGCGAAAACGTTGCCGAATTGCGCGTTCTACCATAATGTAGCATGGAGTGCCATATTTTTTTGCGATCTCTGTTACTGGCAACCCCTCGATTGTGAGAATGCCGCTCTTGGTTTCGCCAAGATAATCCCATCGCGGTCGAGAATACCGCTGTGAAAGTTCATTCATTTTTTATAGTAAATAGTTTCTCTTGATTAGTGACTAGAAGCTAGAAGCTAAAAACCGATGTACTGTATTTCTTCCTCGAGCACTACGCCAAACTCCTGGTATACCCTATCCTTAATAATCTTCATTAATTCTACCACGTCCATCGCTGTAGCTCCACCAAGATTGACAATGAAATTTGCATGCTTGGGAGAGACCATAGCACGGCCGCAGACATGATTTTTCATTTTTGCCTTATCAACCAAATATCCTGCAGGCACACGGCCCGTCTGCAAAAATTCGACAGGCAATTCTATTGATTTTGTGATGGAAGCAACGGGAACGTTCTTAAATGCACATCCTGCGCATTGCATACCCAATGGTTGATTGGTCTTTTTTTGGTCTAAAAACTCTTGCATGCGTTCTTTGCACATCTCTGGTGTTGAAACGTCCATTTTGAGTATGGCATATGTAACGATCCAGGGTGTGTTGGCTAACATGCTGCGCCGATATTGAAACTGCATCCCCTCGCCCGTAACGCGGTGAATTTCAAGTGTTTTTGGATCCAGCATTTCAACAAGGGAAACGATGTCGGAAAATGATCCGCCAAAAGCGCCGGCATTTCCTCGCACCGCACCACCAATAGTTCCTGGAATACCATATGCCCACTCGAGTCCTGAAAGTCCGGCTTCAACTGTGAGCTTTGAGACCATTGCGGTAATCGCTCCAGCTCCCGCATTGATAAACGATCCTTGAATGTCAATCGTACGATCTTCCATTTTTAATACCAAACCATCGAACCCCTTATCGCTTGCAAGCACATTACTCCCTCCGCCGAGCACGGCCAACGGCACCTCATGCTGCTGTGCCCATTGGACAATCTCCTTGAGATCAACATAATTTTTTACGCGAAAAAAATATCGGGCAGGTCCTCCTATTTGAAATATGGTGTGCTTTGAAAGTGGTTCATTGTGAAGAATTGGTAGCTCCATAGTATTGCTATTTCTGTTGGCGTATTAAATCCTCTCCTATTGTATAGACATCACCAGCACCCATGGTTACGAGGATATCAGTATTTTTCAGATGTGTCATGAGATAGTCAAGCGCTTGTTCGTTTGAGCCAAGATACCGTACATGATCTTTTTTTGGAGAAAAAGCTTGTATTTTTGCGACTAACTGCTCTGCTGAAACACTTCCTGTTTGTTCCCTTGCAGAACCGAATATATCTGTTATGTACACGTGATCCGCGTCTGAAAAGCTTTGGGCAAAGTCATCGAGAAGTTCTTGTGTTCGGCTGAACGTGTGGGGTGCAAAGATGCAATCAATGATTTTGTTCGGATAGCGCATACGTGCGCCATGAAGTGTTGCGCGAATCTCGGTCGGGTGGTGAGCATAGTCATCGATAACAAGCGTATGGCCACAAGTGCCCTTTGTTTGAAATCGCCGTGCCGTGCCCTGAAACTCAAAGAGGAGGCGCGAGATATCATCCCATGTTCCAACTCCTAACGTATCACAAAGCGCATACACCGCCAATGCATTCATGAGATTATGCCGCCCAATAAGCTGGATGCGCATTCTGCCAACTGGAATTCCCTTTTTTAAAACCTTCGCCTCACTCTTACATTCATCTATCTCGCTCAACGCGTAATCATATGATGCATCGCTGCCATAGGTTACGAGATTGCATGATGAAATCGCGCTCCAAATCCGTTGAACTCCGTTGTCGTCTTTGCATACAATGCATGATCCTGATGTACCATTCACAAATTTCGCGAAAGATGTGTCATAATCCGTACGAGTTTTAAAATAATCGGGATGATCGTAGTCGATTGAGCTTACGACAGCAGCTCGTGCGTGATACATGAGGAATGTATCCCGATACTCATCCGCTTCCAAAATAAAATAGTCAGACGCCCCTGTCAGCGCGTTGCTATTGAACTGAACGATTTCAGAACCAACAAGAGCAGATGGATCTAATCCAAGTCCATAAAACACATGCGCGCATAATGCTGATATAGTTGTTTTGCCATGTGATCCGGCAACAGCAATGCCATTCATAACATTGAAGAGCTGTGCCACAGCTTCGCCATAGCTTTGAACCTTCACACCACTTTCACCTGCGCATTTTACTTCATCACTTCCTTCCCATGCCGTTGAGTAAATAACTCGGCTAACGTTCTGTATATCGACTTCGCCGAAAGCATGAACGGGAATACCTTCCTTTGCAAGAAGACTGTCGGTAAAAAATGTATCTGAAACATCAGACCCGCTTACAATTGCACCCCGCCTTTTCAACATCAAAGCAAGAGCAGACATGCCCGCTCCTTTGATTCCGATCATGTGTATTCGCTGCGATGTATTGGTCATAGTTATAAACAGATTCTTTCTACTCCGAGCGCTCTCACTGCATTTTCATTATTTCAATCTCCGCTTTCAGAATTTGCCCTATCATTTTTATCCTTGCGATAAAGCCTTTGGCCAGTCCGTACTTTTTTTCTTTAATCACATGCCGCACTCCCGGCATGAAAATATACTCTACTGGTAGTTTCTTTTTTGCACAATAGCCGTTCATCCACGTTTCAATCCCAAAATTGTTACTTGTGGAGCCACCCAATGAAAGCATAGTGAAAAAAGTAGAGCGACGTATAACACGCTCACCGCCAAGAACGGGAGCAAAACGATTCAGAAATCTTTCAAAAAAAGGCTTATCTCTGAGCCCAATGACCATGGTTGCTAAACCGTCTCTCACGGGTGCGACAAGACACTGAACAATGTCTGGTGTCATCTGGGTAATATCCGCGTCAAAAAAACAGAGAATGTCTCCCTCTGCAGCTTGTGCCCCAGTGCGCATAGCACCGCCCTTGCCTTGATGGTGCTGCTCGATAACGCGCGCGCCGGCTTCACGCGCAATAGCAGCCGTGCCATCTGTTGACCCGTCGTCAACAACGATTATCTCTTTACAAACACCCGACGCGATAAGAGGCGCAATGACACGTGCAATATTTCCTGCTTCGTTGAGCGCGGGAATAATTGCCGAAATGGTGGGTTGCGTTGAGTGTTGGTTCATATATGAGCGGTTTCCTGCACAAGGTTAGCGCACAGTTCGTGACTGGTACGTGGAAACATCTGCGATATGATGCCTGAAAGCATTTTTTGCTCGTCAGCATTTTGCAGAACTGTTCGTATAACACGCACAAACTTTTCTGGGGTACAATAGCGCTCTCCAAGATACCGCGCGCCTCCCTTCTTTTCAAAAAATGCCGCGTTGCGTTCTTGATGCGAATTGGGAAGCGGAATAATAATGGTTGGTTTCCCTAAATAGGAAAGTTCGCTGAGCGTTCCTAACCCGGCTCGAGTTACGACAACATCGGCTGCTGCCATAAGCGCTGGCAACTCTTTGCCCGCAAGTTCAATATGGTGATAGCGCTCCTGATGATCGTGAGATATGGTTTGTTTATTGTGCCCGGTTATATGGAAAATATGCATATTTTTTGATAGTTCAGATACACTTTGTGCCAGAATCGTATTCAGTCCCAAACTTCCTGTTCCCCCGCCAAGCGCAAGCATAACAGGAAGCGAATCCGTAACACCGATAGTTTTTCTCAAATGATTTCTCTCGTGCGTTCCGCATTGACGTATCGCTTCACGGACAGGAATACCGACAAGAGACGTTTTGGTCTTTGGAAAAAAATGTACTTCTTCTTCGCATGCAACACCAATGGCGTTTGCGATGCGACTCACGATAAGATTTGAAAGAGTCGGCTCAATATCAAGCTGAAAAATGCATATTTTTTTCTTCCAAAACCATCCGGCATACATCACGGGAACCGACACATACCCGCCTGCGCCAACGATAACATCTGGCCGAAAACGCGCTACTCTATAGAGTGACTGAAAGAGTCCGAGACACAACAGAAATGGGTCGAGAAAATTTCTCAAGCTGAAATACCTTCGAAGCTTCCCTGCATAAATCCAACGAAATGGTATCATGTATTCTCGAATCAGCTGCTCTTCAACCCCTTTTCGTGTGCCGATCCAAAGAGTTGTTGCCCCTGAGACAACGTGTCTTTTTTGAAGTTCCTCATAGATAGCCAAAAGAGGCGTAACAGACCCGAGTGTTCCGCCGCCAGTAAACAATAGTCTGAGTTTTTTTTGAGTTCGTTGCTCCATGCTATGTGCTACGTGATCTTGAAATATTTGTCATGATACCCATTGCAGCCAAGAGAACAGCCATTGCAGATCCTCCATAGCTCACAAAAGGCAGTGGGATGCCAGTGAGGGGTAACAGGGAGAGCATTGCACCAATATTAATAAATGTTTGGCAGCCAATCCAGCTCATGATACCAACTCCCACTAACAGCCCGAATGTATCAGGAGCGTGTTGCGCAATACGAAGTCCGCGAAGTATCACAAAAATAAAGAGACTTAAAAAAAGTATGACAAAGAAAAATCCAAGCTCTTCGGCGATAATCGCAAAAATAGAATCGCCGGTTACTTCCGGTAAGTAGGCAAACTTTTGGCGCGAGTGGCCAAACCCTCGTCCCCAAAAACCACCCGTACCAATAGCGAGAAGCGCCTGATTGATATGATAGCCTATTCCTAGCGGATCGAGTTCGGGATGCAGAAACGTTGTAAAACGCTCTAGACGATACGATGCGGATTTAATCAGTATGAGAAGAAGTATGAAACCGCCTCCTGCCGCCAAAGCAATGTGCTTCATCCGAGCGCCGGCAACAACATACATGCAAAATGCCGTTAATGCAATAACTGCCATTGTCCCCATGTCCGGCTGCAAAATGATAAGAAAACTAATAATGCTCACCACGGCAGCAAACGGAATAAATCCGTAGGAGAAATCTCCAACCTTCTTCTCGCCTCTGTTCCCAAGCCACGCTGCTAAATAAAGTAAAAACGTGAGCTTCACAACTTCTGACGGCTGAAACAATATACTGCCCAGATGCATCCAGCGCCGTGCACCGCCGTATTCATATCCAAGACCTGGCAAAAAAACCATTGCCAAAAGAACAAGTGATATAACGAGGAACAAAAAGGCAAACCTTTTCAAGATATGGTAATCAATGCGTGAAAAAAGAGTGAAGAGAGCTAAACCTGGCAGAAGGCCGAAGAGGATTTGATGAATAAGATAGTACGAACTGTTATCGAATTTTTTATACGACACCACCACCGATGCTGACGACAGCATGATAAGTCCGATCGTAAGAAGAATAAAAAAAGAAGCCAAGAAAATGTAATCCGGCTTTCCATATCTACCTCCAAAAAGTTGCGCGAGGAAAGACTTCGAAGATTTCCGTACCATGTGGAAGGGGTTATACGTTGCCACGAATCCTTTCTATTGCTTGTACGAACTTTTCCCCTCGGTCAAATTCGTGGGCAAACATACCAAAGCTTGCGGCTCCGGGTGATAAGACGAGTATATCACCTTTTGATGTGTGTTTCCACGCCACGTCAACGGCCTTCTCCATACTATTTGCCATTTCGATGGTACCCTCAAAGCCTACATCTTTAAGGCACCCGACAAGTTTTGGCGTAGCGGTTCCCGCAAGAAGTATCATTGTCTGCACACTCCCTTTGATCTCCCGAGCCATTTGTGCAAAGTCCAGATTCTTGTCTGCTCCACCCGCGATAAGAATAATGGCCTGTCGCTCCTGACGTGTTTGCAGTATTTTAAGGGCTGCAATCGTAGCATCGGGCGTTGTTGAGGCGGTATCATTCACGATGGTTCTGCCCTCCATCTCTCCTATGTATTCAAAACGGCCAGGCACACCGGCAAATTCATCAATGGCTTGCTGTATGGCTGTTTTTGGCACGCCCTCTATCACAGCACCGGTAACTGCGGCAAGGATATTTTCAATATTGTGATCGCCTTGGAGCAGGCGATTTTTCAGCGAGCAGATAACAGTGCTTTCATGACCATCTTTGAATATGGCATTCAGATTTTCGTCGAGCATGCATCCCTTGTCAAAAAACTTTCCCGTACGCGAAAACCAATACTGCTGTCCATTCATGGGATTTTCGGCCAACGAACGAGTATAGTAGTTATCGTGATTCAAAATCAACGACTCACTCGGCGTTTGAAAACGTCCGATATTCCCTTTTGCAGCCACATAACTCTCCATTGACGGATATCTGTTCATGTGGTCGTTCATCACATTGGTGATGATGGCGAGTTTGGGGTGGCTTTTATGAAGAGGGAAAAATTCCAACTGCCAACTTGAAAGCTCAAGGACAACAGTGAAATCTTTGCCGTGGTTGCGCCGCTCACGCACAGGATCAAGGATATCAAAGAGACTGCCAATCGTACCCCGCGCCGTTGCAATCCCTCCGCCCAGTACCGAGTCTGGCTTCCAACGACGAATCATATCAAAGAGCAATGCAGCAGTAGTTGATTTTCCCCGTGTGCCAGTAACAGCGATCGTTGTAATATCCGGCGTCAATAGAAAAAAAAGGCTTGCCTCATTTTCAATGGCGCTACCGTGAGAACGTGCATATTGTAAAAACTCTGACTCGCGCGGCACGCCAGGATTTTGGATGACCATGTCAGCACCATCAAAGTGAGACGTATGATGACCGCCAAGTCCATATTCAATTGGAAACATGTCCGCATCAGGATTGTTTTCACCAAACGTTTGGCAATAGTTTGCTAACTTCTGCAATGATGCTTGCAACTGCTCCTTCGATTTCACGTCGCTCATCACAACTCGCGCGCCATGCGCATACATCCATTTTGCAACAGCCAATCCTCCTCCATGCAAACCCAAACCCATGATAACAACTTTTTTACCAGCAACATCCATACAAACACTCTTAATAAAATCCTCGTTCGACAAGAACGATAATGACACCAATAACTGCTGTAATAATGGCGATCACCCAAAAACGCATAACAATCGTCGGTTCTGTCCATCCACTGGCTTCGAGATGATGATGAATGGGTGAAGATAAAAATATTTTTTTACCCCAGAGTTTTTTTGACGCTGTCTGAATAATGACAGAAAGTGAGGCAATAACAAACAGCAATCCAATGATTGGCAGTAAAAGCGCGGAGTTGGTTAAAATAGCCACAATGCCGAGCGTAACACCCAACGACATTGCCCCTGTGTCGCCCATCATAAACTTTGCCGGATAAATGTTATACCACAAAAATGCGAGCAGTGCGCCAATAATAACACCACAAAAGGTTGCCAAATCATATTTTCCTTCAATGAATGCGATTGCGCCATACGCGCCAAACGCAGACAGTAGCGTACCCCCTGCCAAACCATCCAGGCCGTCAATTTCATTCACAGAAAAGGCTGTTGCGACAATGACCAAAATAAAAAATGGCACGTACCACAAGCCAATAGAAATATCACCCATAAAAGGAATATGGAGAAAATCCCATCCGAGTTTTACGTAAAACCACCATGCGCATACTGATGCAATAAGGGTGTAGAGAAGAAAGCGGTGTCGCATCGAAAGTCCTCCACCCTTTGGACCCAATTTTTTTACATTGTAAAAATCATCGACCATACCAACGATCGCAGCAAACACCATTGCTCCCAAGGGCAGAAACACCTGGGATCGACTCAAAAAATTGAGGTTTGAAAAGAATGGGTTTGGAAAAAAAACAGAGAGATAGTATACGCCCACGGCAATGATGAGAACTGTTACCCACACCAACACTCCACCCATCGTAAGCATTCCCTTTTTTGCTTGGTGAAGCTTAGAATAGACGGGTGCAGATCGCCCATCTCGAATCTGTTTGCCAATACCATATCGTTGGAGTAATCGAATGAGGAGTGGTTCCCATGCCCACGCAACAAGAAATGCGAGTGTTGATAGAAGAGAAATTTTAAGAACCTCAGAACCCATGACTTAAAAAATATTAATCGTAATAATAAGGTGCGTTGCCAGAAGAGCACATGCTTGGCAAAAAACACTTGCAGTGGAAAGCGCGTACGTACTCATGCGTTGAAAATGATACAAGCGCCGCGCAAACGAGTAGTTGAGTAGCATAATAATAAGCAGAAGTGCTGGAATAAAAAAAATATACTGCCATGGACCATAAAAATCGGGCCCCAAAAATACTTTATAGTGCAGAGAAATAAATTCCCGCTCTGGGCGGACTAAAATATCGTACCTCCATACTATAAACGCCCAGTTGAGCATATTGCCAACAAGGGCCAAAATGGTGCTGACAAGTAAAAAGGGGTCTCGGAAAAAGAGTTGTAAATACAGTTTGGAAAATATCATACCCAGTATATCATCATCGACCATCCTTCGGATGATTTTCTTATTTAGTATATTTATGTTTGTCTGGTTGCTATCGTTTTCATATTATACCCAGTTTGGCGAAGCCAAACAGTCGATGTTGTATTACTGGGCATAATGCATAGCATAGCAAATGAACCTTTGTTTTTCAAGATAACTGAAGACTTGCGTTTGTCATAATCATATGCTAGACTTTCACAAGAACTATTGAGAAATCCTCTGCCCTAATAAAATATGGCACATAAAAAAGCTGGCGGCTCTACAGCCTGGGGCCGCGATTCGCAGGCAAAAAGGCTCGGAATAAAACTTTTTGAAGGTGCTTTTGCAAAAAAAGGCGCCATTTTAGTTCGCCAACGCGGCACACGATATCATGCTGGAAAGAACACGCAGCGAGGCGGCGATGACACGCTCTATTCGTTGATCGATGGTTTTGTCCATTTTACACGACTCAAGAAAAAAAAGTTTGACGGCAGTCTGAAACCGACCACCTTCATCAACGTCTTTGCAGATAAAATTGCTCCAAAAAAAGCTGCATAACATTCTTTAACATCGAAATCATAAAATCCCTGCTCTTGCAGGGATTTTTTCTACAATCTACAAGCTATAACCTATAACCTATTTCAGCAACTCAAGTGCCTTTTCGAGTTGGACATCCTTCTCTTTGTCCGCTAACACCTCACCTTTTGCCGGTTCAACGGTAATATCCGGGGTAATGCCCTCCTGGTTGATGGATCTTCCTTTTGGTGTAAGCCATGTGGCAATGGTAAGCTTTAACGCTGATCCATCTTCAAGTTTCTGAAGTGTTTGTACCGATCCTTTGCCAAATGTTTTTTTGCCAACCAGCGTTGCTTTTCCATAATCTTGCAAAGCACCTGCCACAATTTCTGACGCTGATGCACTTCCCTCGTTGACCACCACAACGGTTTTAAGATTTTTCAAACTTGCACGCCCGCGCGCTCGATACTCTTCTGAACGCTCTCCGTCATATTTCTCAATAACAATAGTCTTGCCTTCAACCCAGTAACTTGCAATGCGAACTGCAGTATCAAGATATCCTCCGGGATTATTTCGCAAATCAATGACTAAACCTTTTGGGTTCTTACTTAATACCTCGCGCACCGCATCGGCAAATCGATCTTGAGTATCCTGATTAAAATGCGATATCTTAATATAACCGATTGATTCGGGTTTCAGTTCCCACACAACTGATGGCACCACAATTTTTTGCCGAGTAATCGTAACATCATGTGCTTCCTTATCGCCTATCCGATAAATCGTCAGCGTTACCTTGGTACCACCCTTGCCACGAATGTTACTTACTGCCATGTCAATCGACATATCAACAGTGCTTTTTTTATCAACTGCCAAAATATGATCTCCTGCTTTAAGACCAGCTTTTTCTGCCGGTGTTCCCGCGAGTGGAGCAACAATAATAAGCTGTTTGTTCTTCATTCCAATTTCAGCTCCAATACCTTCAAAACTTCCCGAGAGGCTTTCATCAAATTGTTTTGCAAGGTCAGGGTCGAAAAATTCAGAATAGGGATCATCGAGCGCAGAAACAATACCGCGAAGACTTCCGTAAAATAGCTGAGTGTCTGAAGTATCTTTGGAAATATACTCACTTTTTACGCGTTTCCAAACATCCCAGAACAGATTAAAATCAACATCTTTGTTGAGATATGACGGTGCTGGTCGCTCGAAATTTTTTACGATTCCTTCTTTTTCTTGCCCTAAAGGCGCTTGAACAGGAAGAGATACGCCTTTCCCGCCCATGAGATAGCCGCCATAAAAACTGCCACCGACTGCAATACCGAAAATGACTATCCATGTAACATACGGAAAGCGTGGGGTGTCTTTTGATTGTGGAACAATATCGTTAATGGACATACCTTGGTAAAATTCGAGATTCGAATATCGAAATTCGAAACATAATTGTTTAACTTTTTTATTTTTGAATTTTAATTTTGTTTCGTGCTTCGAATTTAGGATTTCGTGCTTACGCTACTCGTGTGATATCTGCGCCTAATCCGGCAAGTCGGGTTTCGAGTGACTCGTAGCCACGATCAACAATATCAACATCATGAATGATTGTCTGTCCACTTGCAAGCAGGCCGGCAACGATCATCGCGGCTCCAGCACGTAAATCATATGTACGTATCTCCTGGCCATAGAGCGGCGTTGGTCCGGTAATAAGGACTCGGTGCGGATCACAGATAACGGCATTTGCACCCATTTTAATCAATTCTTGAATGTAGCCAAGACGCCCTTCAAACATCTTTTCATGGATGAGCGTTGTACCGCGAAGCTGCGTTGCAAGTACGCCAAATATTGATTGGAGGTCGCTTGGCAGCCGAGGATACGTATAGAATTCAAGATGCGCTGCGCGCAAATCAGACGATAGGCGCAGTGTAATGGAATCATCTTGTCTATCAAAGCGTGCGCCTATTTGGTAGAGCCATTCCAGCACGAGATCCATGTGATCAGAACGTGCATGCTGAACAGTAATTTCACTTTTGGTAGCCAGTCCAAGGATAAGAAATGTTCCGGCTTCAATAGTATCGGGAATAATCGTGTATTCTGTTCCGTGCAGGGCATGCACTCCTTCTATAGTAAGTGTTGACGTACCAATACCGTCGATCCTTGCTCCCATTGCGCACAGAAAGTTCGCAAGGTCAGCAACATGAGGTTCGTATGCTGCATTGATAATCGTGGTCGTGCCAGTCGCCATACAGGCTGCCATAAGCGCGTTTTCCGTCGCAGTCACCGATGCCTCCAAAAGCACTACACGTGTGCCTTGAAGGTTGGTTCGCGAAATTTCATAATGGCCGTTTGTTCGCGAAATCGTCGCGCCAAGTTTTTCCAAAGCATGAAAGTGTGTATGTAAGGGACGGTTGCCAATAATACATCCTCCGGGCTCAGCAATTGATGCATGCTCAAAACGCGAAAGAAAAGGACCCATAAAAAGAATGGATGAGCGAAGACGTTTCATTGTCTTTTCATCTATGGTATCTGCGCGCGCACCTGCAGTGCAAATCGTGACATCATGCTCACCCGTCCATGCGACACGACTTCCCATGCTTTCCAAAATGCTAAGCATAACTTCCACGTCGCGAATATGGGGTACATTATGAATAATACACTCCTCATCTGTGAGGAGTGCTGCCGCGATAATGGGTGTCGCCGCGTTTTTCATTCCCGAAACGGGAATGCTTCCGGACAGCTTCTTGCCGCCGTTAATAACAAATTTCATCCCGTTAGAGTTTTTTAATAGTTGTTGTGATATCGAAAAAATGATCTTTGCTGTTATTCATAGTTTCTTTATTATTTACTATTCTGGTAAAACTCTAACGGGATTCATGCACCTAAAAGCTTACTGATCAAATCTCGCATCTGCTCAAGCGAATAAAAATCAATCACAATACTACCCTTTTCGCCGTTTTTTTCAATATGCACTTTTGTTCCAAAATACTCACGCAGGTGCCCTTCTTTTTGTGCAATAAGCGGGTCGGGGCTCAGATTTCCCTTCACTCTTCGTGCCTGAGGTGCTGGCTTGCCAGTCATCTGGCGCATGATACGCTCTGCGTCACCATAGGTAAGCTTGTTTGCAACGATCGAATTGTAAAGCTCTCGTTGTTTTTCCTCATCACGGACAGATAAAAGATGCCGCGTATGTCCTTCATTAATCTTTCCCTCCTTAATGCCTTCTTGAATCATTTGGGGTAGCTGAAGCATGCGTATAGTATTGGTGATAACAGGCCTGCTTTTTCCGATCCGCCTGCCCAATTCTTCATGCGATATTTGAAACTCCTCCAAAAGCTGTTTATACCCGAACGCCAATTCAATTGGGTTAAGATCAACGCGCTGGACATTTTCAATAAGCGCTAAGGCGAGTCGTTCATGGTCTGCAGCATCACGAACAACAACAGGAACCGTTGAGAGTCCGATTTTTTTTGCAGCGCGCAGTCGGCGTTCGCCAGCAATCAGTCGATATCCTTCGCCCTCCCTCATGACAACGAGTGGCTGTATGATGCCATACTCGCGGATAGATTCGGCAAGCTCATTGAGCTGGTCATCGTTAAAACTGTATCGCGGCTGCTTGTTGTTTGCCTTGATACCGTCTACAGACACCTGAATAGGCGTACCGTCATTGGTATGGCGTGGCGAAGGTGGCGTGCTGGAAACTGGAAGCTTTCGCGAAAGAAGAGCGTCGAGTCCCCGGCCGAGTGATGGAGAAGACATAATCTTAGTGAGTAGTGAATAGTTTGTAGTGGGTAGTACGTAACTAGTGTGAGTTACTATAGCAAAAAATAATGACACGAGCTATACGGTTGGAGCTGCAGCGACTCCCTCGAAAAAAACCAGAAGTTCTTTTGCGAGTCGCTCATATGCCTTTGCTCCTCGCGATAGTGAATCGTAGTGAAAAATAGGTTTTCCGTGGCTTGGCGCTTCTGCAAGACGGACGTTACGAGGAATAACAGTGCGGAAAATCTTCTCCGGAAAATGGCGGTAGAGCTCATGAAGGACGCTTTCAGATAATCGATACCGTCTGTCATACATCGTAAGAACTGCTCCGAGAATTTCAAGATCAGGTTTAAGGTGATTTCGTACAAGCTGGATTGTTTCCATAAGCTGACCGATTCCTTCAAGTGCAAAATATTCAGCCTGCACGGGTATAAGAATGCTGTCCGATGCAACCAGACCGTTGATTGTAAGAAGCCCAAGCGAAGGCGGACAATCAATAAAAATATAATCGTACTGCGAAAGCAAAGGCTCGATGTTTTTCTTGAGCTGAAATTCTCTTTCGTCAACAGACACAAGCTCAATATTTGCACCTGCAAGAGAAACAGTTGCGGGCAAAAGATGAAATGCATAGCTGGAAGGTTTTTGCAGGGCATCTGACGCATGCACACTTCCGGCCAAGACTTCGTAGGTCCCTGCTAAGAGCTCTACAGGATTCAGTCCTAAGCCCGACGTGGCGTTTGCCTGTGGATCAAGGTCGATAAGAAGACACTTCTTTCCCTCTTGCGACAAAAAATCAACAACATTCATGGCTGTTGTTGTTTTCCCCACGCCGCCTTTTTGGTTTACAATTGCAATTATTTTTGCCATACCCGCCCACATATTGAAACAAACGTGACTCCCAAAGTATAACGCACAATCGGTTGTCTGGCAACTAACGCCTCGTAGAAATGTGCGTGATCTCAGTCGGCCGTATCGTTAGAGAGCAGTGCGTCTCCCTTGAATTGGCTCGTTCGTGTCAGGCGTATATACTGCAAGCGGTACAACGCCTTGGTTCCAATGCTCAATGATAGGGTCAATGAACCGCCAGGTAGAGTGTATCTCCTCGGTGCTCGTGAAAAGCGTCTGATCCCCGACAATCGCATCATAGAGAAGTTTTGCGTAATTTGCTGCGTACTGCAGACTTGGTCCTTGCGAATAGGGCATGTGTACCATCCGCTCTTCCACGTCATATAAGAGCCCGGGCTTCTTTGTTCCCAACTGTAGCGAGAGTCTCTCTTCAGGTTCAATATGGAATGTGACGATATTTTTGAGATGATGGCCGTCGCCAAGACAGAGGCAGGGACTCGGATGTTTAAATGTCACGATGATCTCCTTACGTGCCTCGCCAAGCCGCTTACCGCTTTCAAAGATAAAAGGAACGCCACACCAACGCGGGGTATCGAGATACGCGCGCGCGCGAAAATACGTCTCTGTCTCTGAGGCTGGATGCACATTTGCAATCGAGCGGTAGCCATGGTACTGCGCACGATATGTCGACGCGAGCACCTCGTCGCGTGTGGGTACCACGAGCCGCTCAAGTATCTCAGCGCGTTTTTTTCGAATGGAGCTCGCATGATAACTTTCAGGATGATCCATTGTCAAAAGAGCAATGATTTGCAGAACATGGTTTTGTCCCATATCACGCAACGCGCCGACCGCATCATAAAATGCTCCTCGCTTCTCAACTCCAAGCGTTTCCCACAACCGAATATGCACCGACTCAATATGCTCGTTATTCCACGACTGTTCAAAAAGTTTGTTTGAAAAACGAAAAGAAAGAATGTTTTGTAGCACCTCCTTTGCCGGATAGTGGTCAATGCGATAGATCTGCTCCTCTTGAAAGTATGAACGAATGGTGTCATCAAGTTGTTTTGCGGAACTCAGATCATTGCCAAAAGGTTTTTCGACAATCACGCGCGTCCAACCTTCATTGGGTCCGCAGCCAATCGTTAATCCAGCATGTGCCATATTGGTAAAGATCGTCTCAAAATGATTGGGGTGCACGGCTAAGTAAAAAAGTTTATTGGCGCACACGCCCCACTGAGAGTCAACAGCGCCGAGCAGTTTCGCGAGATAACCGAAATCTTCCCTCACATCAAAGTTTCCTCGCTGGAAGAGAAAGAGGTCTAAAAAGGCTGCCTTTGTCTGCGAAGTATGTCCGGGGTATGCTCGATCAACAATGTCGATAATATGTGTTTTAAAATGTTCATCCGTCAAATCGCGGCGCGAAAAACCAATAATCTTAAACTGCTCAGGCAGCTTGCTCTGCTCATGCAAATAAAAAAGGGCGGGGATCACTTTTTTGGTCATCAAATCCCCTGTTGCGCCAAGTATGATAAGCACTGTTGGAATGTTTGGCTTTTGCGGCATAAGCTAGAGTAATCATTAGTAACAATAAAACAATTTACCGATTGTGCAACAGAGCTAAAGAAAAAAGAATCCTTTATAAGGATACTTTTATAAGGATACTTTTTTCATAGCAGGGGCGAGAGTTGAACTCGCGACCTAGGGGTTATGATTCCCTCGCTCTAACCAGCTGAGCTACCCTGCCTCATCTACGTTTTATATTGTGCGTAGGAGGATTATCTCACATTTTTGAAAAATGTCTAGATTATAGGACCTACTTGCGCTTCGTTTCTTTTACGCGAGAGACAGCTATCTCCATTGCAACATCACGGGGAAATCTTTTTTCTGCGATGCTTTGCGTCAACACGTCTGTTACTGCCTTGGTTATTTTCTCATCGACAAGCGCAAACATTTCATCTGACGTCATGCCGACATACTCTGCATAGGAAGAAATCACGCCGCCGGCATTGGCGACAAAGTCAGGAATAATCTGAATGCCTCGTTGCCACAGCTCGCGCTCAATCTCCTTGCTCATAGAAATATTCGCGCCTTGCACGATAAGTTTTGCTTTGATGGAGTCCTTATTTTTTTCGGTAATGACATCTGTTATTGTTGCCGGAATCAGCACATCAGCATCAAGACTGAAAATATCATCGTGCGAAAGTTGCTGTGCGCCTTGGTACGATGAGACTGTTCCATGCTGTTTTTTTGCTTGCTCTGCCGTTCTATAATCAAGGCCAGCTTCCAGATATGCCGTGCCCCGGCTATCGGCAACAGCAATAATCTTTGCGCCCCACTCCTGTAAAAACTTAAACGCAAAGCTACCGACATTGCCAAATCCTTCAATTGCAATGCGAACAGATTGCAAAGGTATTCCAAGAATTTCGAGCGCGACAACTACTGCTCGTGCAACGCCAAATCCAGTACTTCCGAGCTCATGAGGAAGTCCGCAGCGCTGTTTTTCATTTTTGATATCACAGTAGGCCGATGGTTTCCCGGTTACACTTTCCCAAATACCCGACTCTTCCGCTATCCATTGCATTTCTTTTTCGCCAGTATTTACATCTGGTCCGCCGATATATACATGAGGCATAAGATGCTTGATTTTTTGTGCGAATACTTTGACATGCTGTTTCTTTAACTCGTCTGATCCGCCATTCCAGATGATACCCCCTTTTGCTCCCCCAAATGGAATATCGGCAATGGCATTTTTCCATGTCATCGTCCGCGCTAAGCGATACACTTCTTCCAAAGTAACTGTTCGGGTCATGCGAATACCCCCCTTTCCTGGACCGCGCGACGTATTATCAATAACAAGAAATCCTTTCATGCCAGTAATAGGATCGGAGACAGTCAACACATACTCTGGTCCAAATTCATCGCGTTTGATTTCCATAATATTAAGTAGTGCAGGAATGATAGATATCAGGATACGCTGAGTATTCATCAAAGTCAACCCAGCACTACTTTCTGCAGAGAACGTGAAATAATACTTGTGCGTTCTTTCTTGCCGAGTAATGGCTAAGAGCGTATAAAATTACTTTTTTAAGAGTTAGTGCTGGGTCAACAAATCAAAAAAGACCGTCCCAGTGCGAAACAGTCCCTTTTGGTTGCGGGGGCGGGATTAGCCTACAAGTCTCGCCTCGTTCCCTCGGCGAGCTCGCAGGCCGCCCCTCGTGGTTTGGCTCACCAGAATGTTCGCCAAACATCACTACGGTCTTCAAATCCCAACACAACAGAATAAATTCTGTTGTTTCCCTCAACAATAAAATAACCCACGCTTTCGCGTGAATTATTTTATTGCGGGGGCGGGATTTGAACCCGCGATCTCTTGGTTATGAGCCAAGCGAGATGCCAGACTTCTCCACCCCGCGTCAAACATTTTGAGAGTATATCACATATCTCCACAATGACAAGAGCCGCTACTCAGGCGGTTCTTTTTTTCGTCATAGATATACATCGTATATCTGTACCACATCTTGAATTCAGCCGTATACCACTATGAACATGAGCAACGACCGTGCAGAAATGTTTGATTGTAATGCGCTTGCCTGCCAGTGGCAGCATGGAAATCAGCAGGCTGGCGCTTTAATTTTTGATTATTTTGCTTCTCAAATTTTCCGTTTTTTCATAGTTCGACTCTTCAATAGAGAAATTGCTGAGGACTTGACTCAACATGTCTTTCTTAAGGTAACGAACAAAATCCATACATTCGACACCAATCTTGGCAACTTCTCATCATGGATCTGGCAAATCACACGCAATACGCTCATTGATTACTTCCGTGAAAAAAAGCATGTTGTATTCTCCGATCTTCCGTCTGAAGGCGAGCACTTCATAAACGAAAGCGACGATCCAGCGCAAGAGGTTAAATATCATGAACTCCTTGCTCTGGTAAAAACTCTGAGCACGGAAGAACAGGAAATTTTTTCACTCCATCACCTCTCTGACCCTCTCTAAGACGGTTTTTCTTTTTCATGAAAAATCCCTAGCGCCTATGAAAATGACGGTATGCCTCTCCTTTATCGCGAGCTCGCTTAACATGACGCGTTGGCTTTTCGGCCAATTGATGCATCTTTTTTGACATTTCACGGCCTTGCTTGCTTTCTATTTCCTCAAGTGGATCAGGCCACCCTTTTTGTTCATGAATTTTCCTCCCCATTTGTCAATGCTATGTAAAAAAGTGGCGCGTGTTAATTCATCGAAGCGGGTAACGCGAAGTTGAAAAAACGGTCCGCTTTCGCAGAACCGTTCAGGAGTTGCTCATGAGCCTTTCGGAAACAGCATACATGCAATCTCTTTTGCGCGCTCTAAGATTGGTAGTTCTTCTGGACGAATCAATGGTGTTACTCTTCTTTCTACTTTAGACCCACCTTCTGCAAGCATGCGGAGTGTTGTTATTTGCACGTGATACTCTTCATACAAAACACGTTCTCGCAAACGATATGGATCATCTTCTTGAAGAATAGGTACTTGCCGAGAATACATAACTGCTCCCTGATCATACTCATCAGCAACTCGCTGTGCGACTGCTTCTGTCCAAAAATCGCGATTTGTCCATCTGCAAAACAGCAACCGTGCGCAATGAACGCGCATGCCATACATGCCCTTACCGCCAAAGTCGGGACGTCCCGGATCAAGCGGACCAGGATGCTGATTAATCATCACGCCTGCGTACTCACGTATCACATTCTCTGGTGTTTTTACCATCCAGCCATACTGACCAATACAGTCAACTCGATACTGATGAAGTCTTTTTAATATGGCTTCCCCAAATTCCTCTTGTCTACCCTTGTACTCACGCGAAGGAATAATATGTATGTCGCGTGGCTCCATTCCTGCATTCATAAGCGTGTCTAATCCTTCAGCATTGTCATGATTCATAACTGCGCACGCAGGTTTTACTCTGTTCAAAAGTGCGCCGGTGCGACAGGCTTGCATAACTGCGGCTGCGGTTGAACCTTTTCCTGAAATAAAAAGAGCGAGTCCCAAAACTCGAGCCATTGCCCACCTCCTATAGTTTTAAGAAAAAGTGTTTGTACCTTACAATAATTTCAGCAAAGACTCAAGGGCTATTGGTGGCTCGATACAGCTATCCATGGCACCACTAAAATGACCTGCAGAATGTTCAATAACTATTGCTGAACCGAGTGTATTTTTAAAATCATCTTGATTGTCGAACGGAACATATGAATCGTTGTCAGAAAAGACAGCAATGCTATCAACCTTCTTCGGGATGCCCCTCCCAACCATGAACAATAAAAACTCTTTTCGCATATGTATTTGCCGCGGGTGGGACTCGAACCCACAAGGGATTGCTCCCGGGCGATTTTGAGTCGCCATCGTTTACCAATTTCGACACCGCGGCTTATTTATCAGTCAAATATAGTCTTTTTCTCTTCATTTGTCAACGCGAAGCACCTGCGAATGATGTTGCTCAGCGAATCATTGTGTGATACCTTAGGGGTATAAGATCCGAGCCAGTATGTGTTGAGCGTGTCTCCTGTTTGCTTGAGATTCGTGGCGCGAGGAGCGACGCGATGTAAACCATCGCTAGCGACGAGCAACGAAGAAAATAAAGCAAACAAGGCTCGCCCTTCGGGAGGTTCAAAACTGGTCGATTTCTTTGTCACTCCTCCTCGCAGTATGTTATATACAGCTTCGTCGTCGGTTTCGTGAAATCGCCTCAGTTTTGAGCCTCTCAAGCCATGCTGGCTCGTATCTTATACTCCATGGAAGAATTTATTTCTTAATGATCGTCGCAAACCTCTTCTATAAATGTTGGAAATTAGAAATTGATAATTAGAAATGAGTCACTGTATGCCTTCTCGCTCATCACGTCCGCCACTTGTCCTGATTGTACTTGATGGTTTTGGCATTAGCCCCATCGAGGAAAGCAATCCCATGTACTTGGCAAAGCGCCCATTCATGAACGATCTCATAGCTCACTATCCATACGGCGCTCTTGATGCATCAGGAATTGCCGTTGGCTTGCCATGGGGTGAAGTTGGAAATTCTGAAGTAGGCCACCTGAATCTTGGTGCAGGTCTTGTTGTCTATCAAAATTTGCCTCGCATCAATATGTCAATCGAGAATAAATCATTTCTTCAAAATGAAGCATTCCGAAAGGCTGCGGAGCATGTTGTAAAAAATAAATCTCATCTTCATTTTTTGGGCATTACGAGCACCGGTGGCGTCCATGGCCATATTAATCATCTCAAAGCGCTGCTCCAATTTTGTAAAGAAAAAAAGCTTAAAGACGTCTCTATTCACTGCATTACTGATGGACGCGATTCAGCCCCGCAAGCAGGACTCAATGAACTCAAAGAGCTTCAGAAACTCATGAAAAAGCTGCGTGTCGGCCAGATCGCGTCACTATGCGGACGTTTTTACGCCATGGATCGTAACAATACCTGGGACAGAACACAGAAAAGCTATGATCTTTTAACATTAGGGAAGGGTACGCCATTCCATGATCCACTCGAAGCGCTTAGAAAATCGTATGAAGCAAAAGTTGACGATGAAATGCTTGAGCCTGTCATTATTACCAACAGAAAAAATGCTCCACTCGCGACAGTGAACGATAACGACGCTGTCATCTTTTTTAACTTCCGCGAAGACCGTGCGCGTCAAATTGCCCAAAGTTTTGTGCTCGATGCCTTCGATGGATTCACTCGCGAAAAACGGCCTTCAAATCTCGTCTTTGTTACCATGACTGAATACGAAGCAGGTCTCGAGGCAACCGTCGCCTTTCCTCCACAACATATCAAAGAGCCGTTCGGCGCTTTGATAGCCAACGAGGGATATAAACAGCTCCGCATCGCAGAAACAGAAAAATACGCGCACGTTACCTACTTTTTCAATGGCGGCCAAGAAGAAATTTACAAGGGGGAAGATCGTATCTTAGTACCCTCGCCGAAAGTACGTACCTACGACATGAAACCTGAAATGAGCGCGTATCAGGTGGCAGAAAAACTCGTTGCAGAGATCGCAAAGAAAAAATATGATTTTTGCCTCGTGAATTTTGCAAACCCCGACATGGTTGGACATACCGGAAATCTTGAGGCAACAATCAAAGCGCTCCAAGCAACTGATGAGTGTGTGAGTAAAGTGGTGGAAGCAAATAAAAAAGTTGGGGGCATTACCGCCGTTACTGCCGACCATGGCAACGCTGAGAGTAAAGTAGATCTCATGACCCACAGGTCAGTCAAAGAACATTCGACAAGTCCCGTGCCATTTATCCTTGTTGATGAAGAGCAGCGCCGCGATCGTCAAGAAGCAGAAGTAGAATTTCTCAAAAAAAATGTCAATCCGATCGGCATTTTGGCAGATGTTGCGCCTACACTCCTTGAGCGCATCAATCTCAAACCTTCGCCCGATATGACAGGTAGAAGCCTCCTCAAAGATTTAATGTAATTCGCCTTTGCCCGTCGTTTTCGGCGCAATCTATATTTTTAAAAGCGATAAGAACTCTTTTTGATCTTTATAAGGACCAATAAGAGCGAGATGGATCTTGTTTGTTTGAAAGAGAGCTTTTGCCACTCGTTGTACGTCTTCTTTCGTGACAGCGTATATTTTTTTCAACCGTTCTTCTGGCGTATCAATTTTTTTCTTAAGCACTTCTTGAGTCACATACCACGACACAACATTTTCAGAATCTTCAAATTGAATGGCCATGCGTCCTTTGGTATTATCCTTTGCTCGCTTGAGTTCGCCTGCCGTTATCCCATTGTCTCGGATCTTTGCTAGCTCTTTTAAGATAACGGCGATTGCTTCATGGATTCGAACTTTATTCAATCCCGCCTGCACCGAAAAAACGCCGGTATCATGGAAAGATTGGTGACTTGCACGGATTGAATAACAGAGCCCTAATCGCTCTCGAACTTGAATAAAAAGCCGCGAACTCATTCCAGCGCCCAGGATGTTACTCAACATGGCTGCTGCATGGCACTGCTTGTCGCCGTACCCATAGGCATGAAATCCCATATCAAGCTGGACTTGTTCGGTCTCCTTAAAGTGAACGATCATCTTTGGTTTTTTGGAAAGCGTGTATTTGAACGGTTTAAACACATTTGCGTGAACACCCTTTTCCATGGGGTTGCCAAATGACTTGGCAATAAGATCAAGGCCTTTTTTCTCGTCAAAATTTCCAGCAATGCCAACAACGACATTTTCTCCGTGATAGTGCGAATCGCGAAAGCGAACCATATCGTTTCGCTTCATGCCGAGGATAATGTCATCTTCTCCTCCAATATCCCAGCCGAGCGGGGAGGGTTCAAACATGATTTTTTCGAGGAGCGTATCAACATACATAATCGGGTTATCGCGATACATATGAAGCTCTTCGCAAATAACCTTTTTTTCACGTTCGATTTCTTTCGCGTCGAACTTTGAGTTGTAGAGCATATCCGAAACCAAATCGAGCGCGAGCGGCAACTTTTCATGGTCAATTTTAATCCAATATCCTGTTACATCTTTAGAAGTATAGGCATTGTACTCCGCACCAACCGCATCGAGCTCTTTGGAGATAGAGAGCGCGGTTGGCCGCTTTTTTGTTCCCTTAAACATCATGTGTTCAATAAAATGCGAAATGCCGTTGATATTTTTTTGTTCATAGCGCGATCCAACGCCAAAAAGTACAAGCACCGTAACAGTTTTTGTGTCATGCAGTGGTGCTAGAATGGCACGGACATTATTGTCGAGAGTATGTTTGATGTACATAGAAAATATATTGTTTTATTATTGTTACATTGTTATACTGTTTAGCTGTTTAACAATATAGCAATATAGCATTTATGACTATAATTTTTCTTTTAGATACTCTTTGAGCTCATGAATTGCAATTCTTTCCTGCTTCATACTGTCTCTATCTCGAACCGTAACGGTATCGGTGTCAAGCGTTTCAAAATCAACCGTAATACAAAACGGCGTTCCGATCTCGTCTTGTGCGTAATAGCGCTTTCCAATATTACCACGATCATCCCATGCAATAGGATACGTTGTGCTCAAATCAGATAGTAACTCCTGTGCCTTCTCGACAAGCTGGGGTTTATTGGCAAGCAACGGGAATACTGCCGTCTTATATGGTGCTAATGGTGTTGGCAGCTTTAAGACGATCCGATCCTCTTCTTCATAAAAGTGCTCGGAAAGCACGGCCAATAGAGTGCGGTCCACGCCAAACGTTGGTTCAATCACATGCGGGAGATACTTTTCCTGTGTTTGCGGATCAGTATAGCGCAAGTCCTTCCCAGAATATTCTTGATGCCTCTTGAGATCGAAGTCAGTTCGATAGGCGATACCATAGAGCTCCTTCATACCAAAAGGAAACGAATACTCGATATCGACAGTGCGTTTGGAATAATGCGCCCGCTCCCCGTCTGGAATCTCATAGAAGTGGAGATTTTTTTCACTCAAGCCGCAAAATTTCATCCACTCTTTCATTTGGTTCAACCAGTATTCGAAGTGCTCCTGCCACCGATCCTCCTTAATGAAATACTCTATTTCCATTTGCTCGAACTCGCGCGTGCGGAAGATAAAGTTTCCGGGTGTTATTTCATTGCGAAAGGCTTTACCGATTTGAGCAATGCCAAAAGGAATACGCACCCTGCTTGAATCAACGACATTTTTAAAATCGGCGAACATGGCTTGCGCCGTCTCTGGCCGCAAGTAGACAACGGCCGAAGCGTCTTCCACGGGACCAAGGTGCGTCTTGAACATCAAGTTAAACAACTTCGCCTCGGTCAGCTCACCGCCGCATGTTTTGGCATGCTCGTCGGAAATCATGTCGGCGCGAAACCGCTGATGGCACTTTTTGCAATCAGCTAAAGGATCGGTGAAGTTGTCGACGTGCCCCGACGCTTCCCATACTTTTGGATTCATCATGAGTGCTGCGTCAATGCCAACCATATCGCTACGTAGCCCGACAAAACGCTTCCACCACGCCTGTTTAATGTTGTTTTTCAGCTCAACGCCAACTGGGCCGTAATCCCATGAGTTTGCAAGTCCGCCATAAATCTCGCTGCCAGGAAAGATAAACCCCCGCCGCTTACAAAGAGAAACGAGCTTGTCCATATCTGAAACCATATCAATACTTTTACGAATCTTGTACCCCATCATCATACCGAGAAAAGCCCGATATTGCAACGGTATGGTTGCATGATAAGCTGAAGTAATGAAACTACGAGGAATTGAATTTGGGCACGTGCTTGGCGCTTCTGGGTGCATGGGATTTTTTGGTGAAGGGTATCCCTACCATAAGCCACTTGCACCCCTTGGTTTACGGTTCAGCGGCTGCACATTTGTTGCAAAGACGACAACTCTCCATCCCCGCGCAGGAAACATGCCTCTCAAAAAAGACGGCATCACGCCAAAAGACTTTAAACCAAAGTGCATTGTTGCAAAACCCTTCAAGGGCATTGCGCTTAATGCTGTCGGATTAAGCGGACCTGGGGCACAAACACTTTTTGAAAAGGGGTTATGGCAGCAGCGAACAGACGCTTTTTTTATCTCATTCATGTCAGTAAGTAAAACTGTTGAGGAGCGCTTATCTGAAGCGAAGGAGTTTGCAGCGCTTTTTAAAAAGTACCTGCCAGATTTTCATGGAAAGGTTGGCTTGCAAATCAACGTATCGTGCCCGAATGTAGGACTTCACCCCGTTAGAGATCTCGCCCGCGCTAGCGCGTCCGAAGGACTTAGGCGGGCTATCTCTAACGGGGTAAATCCCTCACATCCCATTAATGAACTTGTTTATGAATCATGTCAATTGCTTGATATCTTCTCAGAGCTCGGCATTCCGCTTGAGCTGAAATTCAACCTTCTCATGCCCGTGCCAGCAGCGCTTGAAGTAAGCAATCATCCTGCCTGCGATTCAATTTGCATGTCCAACACCCTTCCTTGGGGAACGATGCCAGATAAAATTAACTGGAAAAAGCTGTTTGGAACCACTGCCTCCCCACTTGCTCAATTCGGTGGCGGCGGACTTTCTGGCAAGCCTCTCTTGCCCTTAGTTGCTGAGTGGATACGCACCGCGCGTAAGCAAGGACTTTCCAAGCCCATCACAGGCTGCGGCGGCGTCCTTTCCAAAAAAGATGTTCGCGAGCTCTATCAAGCCGGGGCTTCTGCAATCGTGATTGGGTCAATGACTTTTTTACGGCCATGGCGAGTACAATCGGTTATCAATTACGCGCATCAACTCTACGCGAAATAAAAGTAATTTATGCAACTCGAGATTCGAAAACCCGACGACTTTCATCTTCATCTGCGAGATGGTGATATGCTCGCCAACGTCCTGCCCTTGAGCGCAGCGCAATTCGCGCGCGCTACGGTAATGCCAAATCTCTCGCCAAAAATCTTAACTGCGGCAGACGTAGAAAGTTATCGGGCACGCATTCTTTCGAATCTCAAAGGAGAAGCATTTGAACCGCTCATGACACTGTATGTGAATGACAATACAACGCCCGAAATGATCGCCGAGGCAAAAAAGATTGGAACAGTTGCCGGCAAGGTGTATCCAAAGAATATGACGACAGGTTCTGACGACGGTGTAAGCGATTTTAATCGCCTCTACCCTGTAGTTGAGGCGATGCAAGAGTGTGGAATGCTCCTATTGCTTCATGGGGAAGACCCGACTCCGAACGTTTTCTGTCTCAAGCGAGAAGAGTTATTTCTTCCCATACTCAAAAAAAGTGTCGCAGATTTTCCTCGACTCAACATTGTTTTTGAGCACGTCTCAAGCGCAGCGGCAGTCAGTCTCATCTCCGAGCTGCCCGACACGGTTGCTGCCACCATCACCGTACATCACCTCATCCTCACGCTCGACGATGTTATTGGCGGAATGCTGAAAACCCACCACTTTTGCAAGCCAATTGCAAAAACGCCGAAAGATCGAAATGCACTTCTCATGGCAGCGTTGAGCGGAAATCCGAAGTTCTTTTTTGGCTCGGACAGCGCACCACATGCCCAAAAAAAGAAAGAGGCGAGTTCTGGCATGGCTGGTATTTTTACAGCACCGGTTGCTTTGCCACTCTTGGCAGACCTTTTTGAGCAAAACAACGCACTTGAAAAACTGGAAAGCTTCGTCTCACAGTTTGGAGCAGAATGTTATGGCCTGCCGCTTTCACAAGAAAAACTGGTTCTCGAAAAAAAAGAATGGACCGTTCCGCTCGAATACGGCGGTGTCGTTCCATTCAAAGCCGGGGAAACACTCAATTGGCACGTTGTGCCAAAATAATTTCAAATATCCAATGTCCAATGCATACCAAAATTCTTTTAACCTTTTCAAATTTGAGAGTTATTTGGATATTGGGAATTAGAAATTGGTCATTACCCCTGCATTCATGTGTGCAGGAGTAACTCTAGTGTCTGCTTGTCTTTTGCGACTTCACGTGCCTGCTCGGCTGTCACTTCTTGGTCTTTCACATATTTTGCGAGTTCATGATCAAAACTCATCATGCCTTCCGCGCGTGATGCTTTGATTACCTGGGGCAATTGTTGTAGTCTATTAGACTGGATAAACGTCTTTACCGCTGCATTATTCAAGAGCACTTCATGGACCGTCACAAAACTGCCTCCAATTTTTGGCACGAGCGACTGAATAATAATGCCACGCAATACTTGAGCCAAAAGCTCCCGAATCAATACTTGTTCATGTTCATCAAAGCTCGAAATGATCCGTTCAATTGCAGTCAATGACGAGTTCGTATTCATAATGACAAACACGAGAATGCCGGCGTCGGCAAGCTCGAGCGCCTTTCGAATAACTCTCTCATTTCCAAGATCGCATATAAATACTGCGTCGACGTCTTCTTTTTGCGCATATACTAACCCCTCCTCAATTGATGGCACGTCTCTTCCAACTTCTCGCTGATTGACAATACTTTTATTGCTTACCAGATTGTACTCGATCGGATCTTCCACTGTGAGAATATGTTTTACGCTCGAACGATTAATCTCTTCAAGAAAAGCGGCCGCAAGCGTTGTTCGACCCGAACCATTATCTCCCCCAATAATGACAAGTCCGTCTTGAAGATGCGTAAAATGAAACAGGCTTTCGGGCAACTTCATCTCGCGCAATGTTTTTACGTTCACACTCAAGAAGCGCAGCGATACGGTAAAAAATCCTTCTTGAAAAAAAATATGGATTTTTGCGCGAATGCGATTGTCAAAAACGGTCGTAAAAATAAGATCTTTTTTCGTGTTTAATTCTGCGCGCTGCTCATCGGTTGTTACTGCGTCAACAATACCTTTGAGTGATTCTTGCGTCATCATATCTTCATCGTCCATAACACGCAGTGCGCCATCGACGCGAATCATGGGACGGGATCCCACGCTTAAGTGCAAATCAGATGCCTCTTTTTTTGCGGCATCGGTTAGGAGTCTTTTGAAGATAAGACTTTGGGCGGTATCCATACAATCAGTTTTTAGTGAGTAGTTTGTAGTTTATAGTGCCCATCTCTCTCCGTCAAATTCTATAAACTATAAACTAGAAACTCCGTTACTCTCGTGTAACCCGAATAAACTCGTCGATCGACGTAAGGCCTTTCAATGCTTTCACAATTGCGTCTTGCTTGAGTGTCATCTTTTCCTGGATCTTCATTTCTTTTGAAAGATCTTCAAGAGAAAATTTCGCTGAAAGGATCTGCGTAAGGTTCTCTGTCATAGCTAAGAGTTCTGAAACAACGGTCCGCCCCTTATATCCATTCTTATTGCACGCCTCACATCCCCTTCCTTGATAGACAGTGAGGGTGGAAAGATCAATGCCTTCTAACACATCTTTCTGAGGTATCAAGTCAAGTTCCTTGCGCACCTCTGCTTCGAGCAACTGAGGAATTTGTTGAGGCTCTTTGCACTTGTCACACAGCTTGCGAACTAAACGCTGTGCAATAATGGTGTTGAGCGCCGCAGAAATAAGAAAAGGTTCAACGTGCATGTCGATCAAACGTGGAATAACGCCAAGCACATCTTTTGCATGGATAGTAGAAAGCATAAAATGACAAGTCAAAGCGGCGTGTGTTGAAAGTTCTGCTGTCACGTTATCACGGATATCACCAACCATCACAATATTGGGGTCCTGACGCAAAATTGCCCGAAGACCTGAGGCAAACGTTAAACCTACTTCAGTGCTAATCTGCACTTGGTTGACCCCACTCAAAAAATACTCAACGGGATCTTCAAGTGTCGTGATATTGCTCTTATCGTTGTTGAGTGCTGTCAAAAGCGAATACAGCGTTGTTGATTTACCAGAGCCTGTCGGTCCGCTTACGAGTAATACACCTGTAGGACGGGCGATGATTCTATTGAGATCATCAAGAGCGTGCGACCAAAAACCAAGTTCTTGAAGGGTGATCACCTTTGAAGCAGTCGGCAAAATACGCATCACCACTTTTTCATTATCGATAAGGGGCAGTGTTGAGACGCGCAAGTTAATGTCTTGCCCGTAAATATTCATGCGAATACGGCCATCTTGCGGTATGCGCGTTTCGTCGATCTTCAGATCGGCAAGCACTTTAATGCGCGATACAATTGATGTGTGAAATGATGTGGGAAACGCAAGATACGTCTTCAGCATGCCATCAATGCGAAATCGGATACGGGACTCTGCGGAACCCGGCTCGATGTGAATATCGGAAGTATTCAAATCAACAGCTTCTTGAATCATGAGCGCAACGATTTTTGCAACTGGCGCTTTGCGAATAATTTCAACGAGTTTTTCCTGGCGCTTACCGCGCGCGTCGGACGCATGCTGTTGTTCAAGCACGTCAAGAGCCTCGTGTACCTCTTTTTTTACCACAACATAATTTTTCATGGCGTTACGATATCCACTCAGCGTCGTGATATAGAGCGAGAGCTTGTACCCTTCTTTTTTTGCCCAAAAATCAATGGCTTCAATTGCACGATAATTGCTAGGATCTACAAGAGCGATTTTTACTTCATGTCCCTTTTTTTCAAATAAGACGAGCTCGTAGTTCTCCGCGACTGCTTGAGGAATAACAGTGAGCATCTCGCGCGGAATATCTGCTTTTTCAAGATCAATAAATGGCAATCCAAATAACTCGCCTTGGAGATTGGCAAGATTTTTTTCTGAAATGATCTTTTTCTTTACGAGCTGATCTTCAATGCGGATATGTGCTTTGGCAGCCTCGGATTGGAGCACATCCCAATCACTTTCCTTGATCATCCCCTTATTGATGAGAAGTTGAGCCAATTTATTCATACCTAAAACCCTATTCTTTTTTTAATCGTTCGAATGGATTTGAATTTCCGAGCTTCCCTGTTGCATCAACACTCACATCAATCACTTTCAGCTCCTTAAATGCAGGCGTTGAAAAGAGGGTCTCGTTCCAGTTGATACTCTTTAATGAAAGAGGGGTACTGCTATCTCCATCCATGCCAGTCGAGAAAGATTTTATGCTCGATGCGTAAATAAGATACGCAGCGATACCGATCAGCACTGCGCACACTAGCATGATCGTATTTTTTACCGGAGAATTCTTTTTTATTGTGAGTTGCGAAAGTGATGACTTCATAAAACTCATTATTTTGCAAAATAGTACATCTTCACATTAAGAGAAAGTGAGCGCGACTCAGGGTCAAAGTCAAATGACTGTACATCGGTGAGTCGAGCGTTTGTTTCAATATCGGCAAGCAAACTCTTCATTTTTTCGTAATCAACATTGGTAAGTTTAAGTGCAATGATAACTTCCTTAATTCCAGGAGCATCCTTGCGGCTTCCATCTTGACCAATAATATCAACTAATTGCAGCCCCAGATTGTGCTTGTATGCGATTTGTTCATACAGTTGAAATAAAGAAGGTATGTCTTTTTTGAGAGGTGCAATGGATGCAAATGCGTTTTTTGGATCGGTACCCTGCTCATTGTAGAGTGCAGCAAAATGTTTGAGTCGCTCGAGATAGGAGCTGCGGTCTGCAAGCTGTCGCTTCACCGTTTCCTGATGGAGCGTACCTCCTGAAAGGTACCGCTGAAGCTCATGTTGTATATAGAGGTAATACGAAACACCCCACACAACGCCAAAAATACACACGATAAGAAGGGGCGTAATTTTTTCTAGAAGCTGAAATTGTTTTGTGTGGTCAACAACGGGCATACATTATTAATTTCTAATTTCCAATTTCCAAATACATATTAAAGG
>JACQRZ010000018.1 GCA_016206235.1 Candidatus Uhrbacteria bacterium | reverse complement strand
TGTATATCCTCTTTTGTGTGAAGGTCATATATTTTATCCGCTTTGATTTTTGCTTCCTGTTCCATAAAAAATTTGCTCACGCCAGGAATAAGGAGCAGCCAGTGCTTAATGTATGAGATAATCTCAACGATTTTCACTTGAGCTTTTTTGAAAAGCTGCTCAATCGCGCCGGCTGTTTTTTCCCCTTCTGTTTTAAACTGCAATCGCTGCTTGGGCGTCATTTGGAAATAAATATCCTGCAAGTCTTCTTCCAAAATATCTTCGATATCCAAACGAAGCTCAGACTTTGGTTGAACAGGTGGAGCAGGTTTTGTCTGTACGCGTGGCTTCAAGGCAGGTGAGTGCCGTGCAGCTTCTTTTGCTTGCTCAACAGCAATGCGGGCCCGCTCGGCTGACTGCTCGCCTTTTTTTTCTATGCTGGTTGTTTCTGGCGCTCCAGGCTGCTGTTCAACGCGCGGAGGACTTATTTTTATTTCGTCAGACATTGTTCAGTGACTAGTGATTAGTAGTCGAGCTAGAATGGTGCTTGTGGCGGAGGAGATGAGTGTCGATGGCGGGGACGCATGATGATCATAGATGCAACAGGCGCAAGAAGCCAGAACGATCGCGGAATATCGCCAGTAAAAAATGCTCCTGCCACGCTGCTTGTCATCACGTTCTGAGGTATAAGGGTAAGAATGCAGCTCATAAGAAGCCCTACTTGCAAAAAACTCAATATCGCCGCTTGCCACCAATGGTGCCCGATTTCGGAACGAAGCGACATATTATGTGAAAACAGCAGATACAAAATGGCAAAAAGTCCGATGAAAATACCAAGTCGGTACATTTCCATTTGCTGCAATGAAAAGGTCAGAAGAGCGTTGGAAATAAGTGGAGTGCTTACGATAATCGCAAGTGCAGTATAGATACTCAAAAGCACGACTGCGAGACGCTCACGATTGACAAAAAAGGAGTAGACAAAGACGGCGAATGCGAAAATCAATATTAAAAAAGTATCCCAACTTGCAGTAAACATTGCTGCTTTTGCTGCATTTGGATCAATGCTGATGTTGATAAAAGAGAGAAGCATTATGGGGTCTTAGGTTAGAGTCGGACTACGTTCGAGCTGATTACATAAAAATCAGCACCAAGTGCCTAGAAGCTACATACATACTATCATATTTTGCCGAATAAAAAAACAAACCTCGGAAATGATTTTCCGAGGCGAACGATCATTATTCAGGAAGAACTATTTGATTTACAAGACGCTCTTCAAGTCTGCTTCGAAGATGCGCGTATACATACGGGTTACGCAGCGCCAATATTTCCAGCGCGTGCAGAACAGCATTTGATGGTTCCAATATAGTGGACGTTGGCACATCGCTTGGCATGCGAAGAGACGAGTCAACATCACCCCAGTGCTCCTTCCATGTCGCTGGAACGGAGATCACAGGGACGCTGACATGCGCTGAAAGGACTGGTCCCGCACCATTACTCCGGCCAATGTATGCGATGATGACTGTATCGGGAATGTCATGAACAGCTTGCTGAACATCCGGAATAGCTTTCTGAACCGCTTTATGAACTGAACAGATTATTTCTCGTGTTGCAATGGACCTACAAATCGCTACATCTTGCCGCGGCTCAGGGAGATACTTTATGAAGGCATCCTTGAACGGCGTAATGTCATCGCTTGACGAGCCTGTCCAAAAAATGAGTTGTTGATAGGGTATTTCAAACTTTCCTGTATGTTCAGTTACCACTTCATAAAGTCGTTTGACTACGTTGAGTTGCTCGCCGTCGCGATACGCTTGCTTGCTATACTCAGTCCCATTTCTTGTCAAACGCCAAGAGTCATTGTCCACAACATCGGCAAGAAGTAGTCTTCCCTCAGAATCAATGCCGAATTCGAGCTTGAGATCGTGGAGAACAAAGTCGCGCAACTGAAACGCTTTTTCAAGAAGATAAAAAACGATCCGCGTAATATATTTGATTTCTTCTAAAATACCCTCTGGAGCTTCACACTCTTTGTTCATTTCTTTGAAGAGCTCTTTGGCTGTCACGCTTCCAAACTGGACTTGGGATGCAATCGGCTCACTTGGCACAAACAAGTTAAAAACTCTTTTCGAATCACCATACGGCTGCATAAACGGATCATCGCACGGTATGTCGGTGCCACGCCACTGATTCTTGCTTGTTTTTAAGAAAAACTCGATTACTAATTTGGGCAAAAGCATTCCTTTGGACACGCATGGATTGCGCTTGCAGTAGGATCCAGTCGCAACACGTCGCGCAACCACCTCGAGTGGAATCATAGCGCACTTTGCTGACTTGAAGCGAGTAGCATCAATTCGCGAGTGATACGCTAGAGGAGCACCACAGTCTTTCAAAAATTTAAAAACATTGCACGTGGTCGCGGTTGCTAACGCCCCCTTGCCTTCAATGACATCGTGCCGTGCGCCGTCGCCAGCCGTTATGTCGTCTTTCGATTCGATAATCACTAGATTCTGATTCCCGGGATCTTCATATATTCTCTTTGTTTTGCCTTCTGCAATAACTCTGAGCGAATCAAGCATTGTATCTCTCCTTGTCAAAAGAACAGTATCCTAAGTCAACCACAATATGAGCATATGTCAACCTGTCCACCAACAAAAAAGGATTCCTCGAATCCTTCCGTTTCTAAAACACCTATTTACCCGTTACCCGTTACTAGTTGCTAGTTACTAGTTACTTCCTCAGAGCCCTTCTTCTCGTAATTTTTCCAGAATTTCTCTCTGTTTGCGATTCAGATTCTCTGGGATTTTCACATCAACAACAACCACAAGGCTGCCTCTTCCCTGCTTTTGCAAATACGGCACGCCTAATTTTTCATACTTACATACTTTGCCAGATTGCGTGCCAGCTGGGATCTTCACCTCAAACGGACCATCGAGCGTCTCGATTTGTAGCGTATCGCCAAGTATTGCCTGAGAAAGCTTGATTGGCAAACGAACAATAATATCATTGCCTTGACGTTCAAACCGCTTGTCTGGCTTTACGCGAATGTTAATAAAAAGATCGCCAGCAACTCCGCCATGCGGCGCTGCCTCTCCTTGACTGGTAAGGCGTAACGCTTCACCTTCGCTAATACCAGCCGGAATAGTCACGCTCAATGTACTGTCGCCCTTTACCACACCTTTGCCATGGCAGTCATGGCACGGCTTTTCAACGGTCTTACCTTGTCCTTGGCAGTTGGTGCAGGATGCAGACACCTGAATATTGCCCAGAATAGTTGGCTGTACTTTTGTTGTTTGGCCGGTGCCGCCACATACTTTACAGGTACCAATCGGTGTTCCGGGCTCTGCTCCATTTCCACTGCATCGTTTACAGACGATGGTTTTGTATAACTTCACGTCTTTTTTTGTCCCAAAAACACTTTCGACAAAATCAATGGTTACGTCAACGGCAATGTCATTTCCGCGTGGTCGTCGGCGAGTGGATCCCTTTCGCGCGCCCATGCCAAAAAAATCTCCAAAGATATCTCCAAGATCGCCAAAATCCACACCACGTGCGCCAAAACCGCTTTGGCGTGCAAAGTCGTCCCAACTATAATTGCCGGCACCGCCTTGATCAAAGGTTCTGCCAAACTGATCGTACTGTTGGCGCTTTTGAGGATCGGACAACACCTGATACGCCTCGTTTACTTGCTTGAACTTTTTTTCATCTCCTCCTTTTTTATCTGGGTGGTACTTATGGGCAAGCGTGCGGAACGCCTTTTTTATCTCTTCCTGGCTCGCGCCTTTCGGCACGCCAAGAATCTCATAATAATC
>JACQRZ010000017.1 GCA_016206235.1 Candidatus Uhrbacteria bacterium | reverse complement strand
ATCTAACTCTTAAACAAATGAATACAAACGACACAGACATAAAAACAAAAAATACAAATTCATTTCGGGAGCTTCTCGATACTCATAGCGCGCAATTGCCAAAAGTTGGCGACGTCGTTACTGGAAGCGTTCTCTCCGTTTCAAAAAATGAAGTACAAGTTGATCTCGGAGGAATCGCCACAGGCATTGCCCGAGGCTATGAACTTATTGATGAATCCGGTGAGTACTCTCACCTAAAGATTGGCGATGAGGTAACCGCAACTGTTCTTGATCTTGAAAATGAGCACGGACTTCTTGAGCTTTCATTCCGTTCCGCAGGACATAAGCGCGCATGGGATAAGCTTCGCGATCTGCTCACCAGTGGCACCATCACCCAAGTTAAAGTTATTGAGGCAAACAAAGGAGGTCTTATGGTAACGTGTGGTAACGTGTCAGGATTTATGCCCGTTTCTCAATTGTGCCCTGAGCATTATCCTCGTATTCAAGGAGGCGATAAAAATCGTATTCTGGATCGCTTGAAGCAGTATATTGGTCAGATGTTTGACGTAAAAATTTTAGATGCTGTTGAAGAAGAAGAAAAATTGATTGTCTCAGAAAAGGCGGCATGGGAAGAGAAGCAACGCGATGTTATCAGCAGCTATAAGGTTAGCGATGTTATTTCAGGTACTGTTACGGTGATTACCGACTTTGGTGTTTTTGTTCAGTTTGGTGAAGGACTGGAAGGCTTAGTGCATATTTCAGAGCTTGCATGGCAGCGCATCGACGATCCAAGCGATATTGTCAAACCAGGACAAACGATCAAGGCAGAGATTATCAAAATCGATGGTTCTAAAATTTTCCTTTCGATGAAAAAACTTATTGATGACCCATGGAAACATGTGGAGAAAAAGTATACCGTGGGACAAAAGGTGCAGGGAAAGGTGCTGAAGGTAAATCCGTTCGGCCTCTTTGTGGAGCTTGATCCTGAAATTCACGGGCTTGCCCACGTTTCGGAGCTTTCAGAAAAGGCAGGAGTAATGCCTCAACAGATGGCGCAACCAGGCGATGTATTGGACTTCCAAATCGTTTCTATTGAGCCGCGCGACCATCGGTTGGGCCTGAGTTTAAAAGCTCTTGCTAAGAAAGCTCCTGTTGTAGAGCACGTGGACAATCACGACACGAACGAGCATTCCGAAGAAAAAAGTGAACTACAAGCCTAAGCTATGAAGACCATTATTAAAAATATTCTTGTTTTTTCCTTTGTTGTTGTTGCAATTGCGGCTTTCTTTAGCCTGTACCAACACGCACCTTTGCAAAAAGAGGAGAAGGTACGTATTGATACTCTCGTAAGCAGTGTTGTCAAAGAAGAGGTGAAAAGCATTGAAGTTCGCGGCGATTCGCTTCATATCGAGCGAAACGATGGTAAAAAACAAGTACTTCACAAAGAACCTCAGGAGTCGCTAACCGAATTGTTGCGTCACTACAATGTTGAGCCCCAAAAAATCAGCAAAATCGCTATCACGGTAAAAGATCAAGGAACAGCCTTTTGGGTAAATACCCTTCTTACAATCCTCTTGCCGTTTTTGCTCTTGGGATTTCTCATCTTTATTATGGCTCGCCAAATTCAGGGAGCAAATAATCGCGCCCTGACGTTTGGTATGAGCCGTGCCCGCCAGATTGACCAAAAAACAGCCAAAGATCGGGTAACCTTTAAAGATGTTGCCGGCGCTGTTGAAGCAAAAGAAGAGCTACAGGAAATTATCGAGTTTTTAAAGGATCCGAAAAAGTTTTTGAGTCTTGGCGCAAAGATTCCAAAGGGTGTTCTCTTAGTGGGCGCGCCTGGTACCGGAAAAACCCTTCTTGCAAAAGCCGTTGCTGGAGAGGCGGAAGCGCCGTTTTTTTCAGTATCGGCTTCGGAGTTTATTGAGATGTTTGTTGGCGTAGGAGCAAGTCGTGTGCGAGATCTCTTTGCACGCGCAAAAAAACAATCACCGTGCATTATCTTTATTGATGAAATTGATGCGATAGGGCGTCAACGCGGTGCGGGGCTTGGTGGTTCGCATGACGAACGCGAGCAGACACTTAACCAGATTCTTGTTGAGCTCGATGGATTCGAGCCAACAACAAATGTTATCGTGTTAGCTGCAACCAATCGTCCTGACGTGCTCGACCCAGCATTGTTACGACCAGGAAGATTTGATCGCAGAGTGATTATTGACCTCCCTCGTATTGAGGACAGAGTCGCTATTTTGGAAGTACATGCCCGCAACAAACCGCTTGCGCAAGATGTTTCATTACGAAAAGTCGCCGAGCGAACACCCGGATTTTCAGGAGCGGATCTCGCTAATCTCATGAATGAAGCGGCCATTCTTACGGCGCGAAAAAATGCCAAGGAGATATCACTTGACGCCCTTTTTGCAAGTATTGAAAAAGTAATGCTCGGACCTGAGCGCAAATCCCATATTGTTTCGGATAAAGAAAAGAAGATCACCGCGTACCATGAAGCAGGACATGCGCTTGTCTCACATACCCTGCCAGATGCACCGCCCGTTCAGAAGATCTCAATTATTTCCCGCGGCCAGGCAGCCGGCTATACCATGAACGTTCCGGCTGAAGATCGGCAATTTAGAACAAAGTCAGAGTTTACAGCAGAGCTTGCCGTGCTGCTGGGCGGGTATGTATCGGAAAGGTTAATTTTTAATGAAATTACAACTGGCGCAAGTAATGACCTCAAAAAAGCTACTCATCTTGCAAAGCGACTGGTTACTGATTACGGCATGAGTGAACACTTGGGTCAGCGTACCTTTGGAACGCGCGAGGAGCTTATCTTTTTGGGTCGCGAGATTACTGAGCAGCGCGACTATAGTGAAAAGACCGCAGAACGGATCGACGAGGAAGTCACGAATTTTATCAAAGGAGCGTACGCGACAGCACAGAAGGTTATTGCGGGCTCTAGGGAAAAATTAGAAGCTATAGTACAATTACTCTTAGAGAAAGAGACGCTCGAGAGAGAAGAGTTCGAGGCAATCTTTGCTTCGACAACACCAGAACAGGCCTCAAGCGCTTCGTAAAGCGTTATTCTACACAATTCGTATGCAGCAGCAGCCAACGGATCCCCATGTTTCCGTGGCGTCCAAGAAATCGGAAGAAAAACTGGAAGAAAAGATGCATCAACTGGCGCTCAAGGAAAAGGAGCAGCAAACGCAAATGACCGCGTATGCTGCAGGTTTGCCGTATATTTCACTTGTTGGAATGCCGATTCCTCCAGGGCCTTTGAGTATTATTCCAGAAGACGACGCAAAAAAGTTCAAGATAGTGTGTTTTGCTGAAATCATAGGAGAGTTCCGCGTGGCAGTTACTGACCCTGCAGCAGAGGGCCTTATGGACTATCTCAATGCATTGGCAGAAAAAACATCAAGCAAAATTACTATTTTCGTGATGTCTGAAACAAGTTTTGCCAGCGTGGAAAAGCTCTATAAACAACTGCCAAAAATACGGCCTGAGGTTGAAGGAGTACAAATAACCCAAGATGACCTCGACAAATATGGCGAGGAATTTTCAGACATTCGCAAACTTAACGAACTCCTTGCAGGTGTTACGCTCACCGAAATCATCACTGTTCTTATTGCCGTTGCTCTCAAAACACGCTCTTCCGATGTTCATATTGAAGCGGAAGAAAAGGATGTGAAAGTACGACTGCGTGTTGACGGTATTTTGCACGATATTGCATCACTTCCTGCCAGTTCATGGCCGCGTATTATCTCGCGTATTAAGTTAGTATCAGGACTCAAGATTAATGTTGCCGACCGTCCGCAAGATGGACGCTTCACTATCTTTCTCAAGGAAGACAAAGTAGATGTCCGTGTTTCAACGTTGCCAACAAGCTATGGCGAGAGTGTTGTGATGCGCTTATTGCGTTCGTCTGCGGCAGGTTTGCAGTTTGAGCAGCTCGGACTTTCCGCATACAATGAAAAACTTCTCAAAGCAGAAATTGAAAAGCCAAATGGCATGATCATTACAACCGGTCCAACAGGCTCTGGAAAAACAACAACACTCTATGCCATACTGAATTATCTCAACTCTCCAGATATTAAAATAATTACGCTTGAAGATCCGGTTGAATATAAACTCGCCGGCATCAACCAAAGCCAAATCGATGCGTCGAGAAACTACACATTTGCAGCAGGGCTTCGCTCGATTTTGCGACAAGATCCGGACATTGTCATGGTAGGTGAGATTCGTGATCTGGAAACAGCCGAGATTGCAATTAACGCAGCGCTTACGGGACATGTGGTTATTTCAACCATCCATACCAATAGTGCTGCAGGAGCTATACCGCGATTTCTGGCAATGGGCGTGAAGGGATTTTTGTTAGCGCCTGCAATGAATGCGATTATGGGGCAGCGGTTGGTGCGCAGATTATGCGTTGAATGCAAACAAGAAGTTCAGCCTGAACAGGACGCTATAACTCGCGTAAAAAAAATACTTACAGAAATGTCGCCAGCAAGCGGCATACAACCCGATGTCTCGAGCATGCATTTTTTCGGTCCAAAGGGTTGCGATGTGTGTCACGGTCTTGGATATAAGGGGCGCGTTGGCATTTACGAAATTATGGCAATGTGCCCCGAAATCGAAGCACAGATCCTTTCAAGCCAAGTATCAGAATATACTATTCAAGATATTGCGGTAAAAAATGGGATGATTACCATGGTGCAAGATGGACTGCTTCGTGTATTGGAAGGGGTTACGTCACTCGACGAAGTATTTAGTGTTGCAGATTAAAGTTTTCCACTTGCCGACTGAAAAAACCGTGATATAGTGCTTGCTAGTGTGCAAACATTTATGAGAATAAACACGGTTTTAAAAAAGCAAAAAAACGACGTAGATTATCAAGGACATCCTCAAGGGGATGTTTTTTTTAATACTGCATATTTGAGACTCAAAAGCGGTCTCGTTTTGCAGGGCCGCGCTCCGGAATGGCAGAGAGGCATTTCTCAGGGCGAGGTTGTTTTCACAACAGGCATGACCGGCTATGTTGAGACACTTACTGATCCGTCGTATACAGGACAAATCATTGTCTTCACCTACCCACTTGTTGGAAATTATGGCGTGCCAGATCCGCGGTACTGGGAATCGAAAAAAATCCACGCGGCAGGCGCTGTTTTTTCTCACATAAGCACAATCTGGAGCCACGCTCAGGGTCAGCACTCGCTCGAGGAGTGGCTCAAAAAACAGCACGTACCATTTCTTACCCATGTAGATACTCGCACACTTACTCTTCATGTGCGCAAGCAAGGATGTACGCCAGGAATCATTGATTGCGAAGGAGGAGAAACACACATTTCATTTGATAGTCAAGACAATAATCCTGTCTCTCAAGTCTCCGTACCAAAGAAACAAACAGCGGGAAAAGGCACAAAGAAAATCATTGCTGTTGACTGCGGCATGAAGGAAGGCATCATGACAGAACTGCTTTCCTTTGATACAACCGTTATGCGCGTTCCCCATGATTATGATTACACCCGTGATGAGTATCACGGGATTTTTATATCAAATGGTCCGGGAGATCCGCAAATGGCACAAAGTACCATCACCATTCTCAAAAAAGCATTAAAGCAAAAAAAACCAATTTTTGGAATTTGTCTTGGATCGCAACTCCTTGCTCTCGCAGCTGGGGCAAAAACGTATAAGCTCCCTTATGGCCATCGAGGTCATAACCAGCCATGCAAGAATATGCTCGATGGCACGTGTGTTATGACAAGCCAAAATCACGGCTATGCCGTTGATGAGAAAACATTGCCAAAAGCTTGGCGTGTAACCTACCGAAATCTTAACGACATGACGGTAGAAGGGGTAGCGCACGCCACACGGCCCTTTTTCTCAGTTCAATTTCATCCTGAAGGTCGTCCGGGACCTGTCGACAGCAGGTCTCTTTTTGATGATTTTTACTCACTCCTCTAACTATGGAAAAGAGCAAGCCCCAAAAAGTGCTTCTCCTTGGATCCGGCGGCTTGCGTATTGGCCAAGCAGGCGAATTTGATTACTCCGGAAGTCAGGCGCTGAAAGCCCTGCGCGAAGAAGGGATTGCTACCGTGCTTGTCAATCCTAACATTGCGACAGTCCAGACTGACGATGGAATGGCAGACGTTGTGTATCTTCAGCCACTCGAATGTGAGCGCGTTACCGAAATCATTGCAAAAGAACAGCCAGACGGCATACTGCTTGGATTTGGGGGGCAAACAGCGCTTAATCTTGGTTTAGTTCTTCATGAACGCGGTGTGTTGAAAACGTATAACGTGGAAGTGTTGGGAACCTCTGTTGAAACAATTAAGCTTAGTGAAGACAGGGAGCTTTTTAAAAAAGCATTGCAAGACATTGACGTACACACACCAAGAAGCGTGAGCGCGGTAACACTTGAGCAGGCCCTTGATGCCAGCAAACAGATCGGCTTTCCGCTGATGCTTCGCGCAGGTTACTCCTTGGGCGGGCTTGGCAGCGGCGTTATTTCTTCTGAACGAGAACTTCGAACTCGCGTGGAAGAAGTGTTGACTATTTCGCCACAGGTGCTCCTTGAAGAATACCTGAAGGGTTGGAAGGAGATAGAATATGAGGTGGTTCGTGACTGTGCTGGCAACTCAATGACAGTCTGTAATATGGAGAATATGGACCCTATGGGAATCCACACCGGCGAAAGTATTGTTGTTGCTCCTTCCCAAACCTTAAACAATGAAGAGTTCCATCGATTGCGTGAAATTGCTCTTCGAATTGCACGAAAGACTCAGGTTGTTGGTGAGTGCAATGTACAGTTTGCACTCCATCCTCGTACCGGCGATTATCGCGTTATCGAGATGAATGCACGTCTGTCGCGTTCAAGTGCACTTGCCTCGAAAGCAACAGGATATCCACTTGCATTCGTTGCGGCAAAACTTGCTCTGGGAAAAACACTCGATTCGTTGCACAACAGCATCACCGGAGTAACGAGCGCTTTTTTTGAGCCAGCACTCGATTATATTGTGGTAAAAATACCTCGGTGGGATATGCAAAAGATGAAAACCGCTGATCATACGATTGGAACAGAGATGAAAAGTGTTGGCGAGGTAATGGCGATCGGTCGCACATTCCCGGAAGCCCTTCAGAAAGGGGTGCGTATGCTTACTATTGGTGTTGCAGGGCTCACACAGACGAAGTACTCATTTGTGTCACTCGAAGACGAGATTGCCCACGCCACCGACCATCGACTGTTTGCGCTGTACGAGTATTTCAAGCGAGGAGGGAGTGTCGCTCGTGCTCATCAATTATCGAACATAGATCGTTGGTTTTTAGAGCATATCGCTGACATTGCTCGTGTGGAAGAGCAGATTACGCATGGACCAAAAACAGCACACGCATTGCGTATGGCAAAAGAATATGGGTTTGCCGATAGTGTTATCGCAAGCGTATGGAAAACAAGCGAGATGGCTATTCGGTCAAAGCGAAAACGCTATTGTATCATTCCTGCCATTCATCAGATCGACACGCTTGCAGGAGAATTTCCTGCCAAAACGAACTATCTGTACTGCACCTATCACGGCATCGCACATGATATACAAACGTCACAGAAAAAACCAATAGTTGTTTTGGGCTCTGGTCCGTATTCGATTGGATCATCTGTTGAGTTCGATTGGTGTGCCGTAAACACCGTTCGGCAGCTTCGAAAAAGCGGGGAGCGCGCCGTTATGATTAATTCAAATCCCGAAACGGTTTCAACTGATTACGATGAGTCAGATCGACTCTATTTTGAAGAGCTCAATTTTGAGCGTGTCATGGACATCCTCGAGTTTGAACAACCAAAGGGGGTTGTTGTGTCAGTTGGCGGACAAGTTGCGCAAAGCTTGTCGTTGCCGCTCCAACGTCAAGGCGTCATGCTGTATGGCACTTCAGCGCATTCCATAGATATGGCTGAGGATCGAGAAAAATTTTCTTCACTTCTTGCCAGACTCGGTATCGACCAACCTCGATGGACGCGGATACGGAATATTGATTCAGCGCTTTTGTGGGCAGATGACATTGGGTATCCGGTACTCGTTCGGCCATCGTATGTGCTCTCTGGCGCTGCGATGACGGTTGCACGTACGCCTGAAGATCTCCACCAAGCTGTTGAGTATGCGCTTCGCGTTTCACCAGACCATCCGATTGTACTCACGGAATTTATTCTTGGCGCAAAAGAACTTGAGATCGATGGTGTTGGAGATCATGGAGAGGTGATACTTGAAGCTATGGCTGAGCACATTGAAAATGCTGGCGTTCACTCCGGCGATGCAACTATTGTGCTGCCGCCCCAGCGTCTCTATATGGAAACCATACGACGCACAAAAGAGATTGCACGCTCACTTTGCGCTGCACTTTCCATTACCGGTCCTTTTAATATCCAATTTATTGCCCGCAATAATGAGATCAAAGTCATTGAATGTAACATACGGGCGTCACGATCATTCCCCTTCGTCTCAAAAGTGACCGGAAAAAATTTTATTACTATTGCCGTTGATACCATGCTTGGAAAACATTCAGATGTACATCATGATACACTTGACCTTTCCCATGTTGGCGTGAAAGCGCCGCTTTTTTCCTATAGCAGACTTAAAGGCGCCGATCCTGTTGCAAATGTCGAAATGGCTTCCACAGGGGAAGTAGCCTGTATCGGCGACACTGCTTTGGATGCCTATTTTCTCTCATGGCACGCGCTTGAGCAGCGTGTAAAGACACGCACGCTTGTGGTGAGCGTGGGAAGCGATGAAGCAAAGAGCAAATTGGCAAAAACGCTCGCTGTATTGGAGCAGCAAGGATGGGAGATACACGCAACAGATGGAACACATACCTATTTAACACGAAATGGCGTTGGATGTTTTTTTGTCTATAAAATGAGTGAAGTACTCCAGCCAAATATCCAAAACCTTATTGAACAAAAAAAAGTAGGTCTTATTATTAACATACCGACGGGATCAGGGAATAATACGCAAACCGACGGATATCTCTTGCGCCGTCTTGCAACAGATCATCACGTGCCGCTTATTACGAATCTTCAGATTGCGCGCCTTTTCCTTAAATGTGTAATAGAGCTCCACGGCAAGCCATTGCCACTTCGTTCATGGCAGGAATATATGAAAAAATTTCCAATTTCCAATTTCTAATTTCTACCAGTATGGCTCAACCTTTTACGTTAAAAAATATTATTTCCATAGCTGATTTTTCAAAACAAGATATTCTTACCATTCTCAAAACGGCACGAGAGATACAGCAGGGTAAGATATCTCTACGGCTTTTAGAGGGTGTACTCATGGCGACTTGTTTTTTTGAAGCCTCAACGCGTACGCGTCTTTCGTTTGAAGCGGCAATCAAGAGAATGGGAGGCGATGTTATTGGTTTTGCCGATGCAGCTGTTACATCAACAAAAAAAGGCGAAACACTCGCTGATTCGATAAAAATTATTGGACAGTATGTTGACGGAATTATTATCCGACATCCGTTGGACGGTTCTGCGCGACTCGCTTCATGCGCCACGGACAAGCCAGTCATCAACGCCGGTGACGGTTCCAATCAACACCCAACCCAAACGCTTCTTGACCTCTATACAATCAAGGAATCGCAAAAAAAACTTGACGAACTTACTATTGTATTTGCTGGTGATTTGAAATATGGCAGAACGGTACACTCACTTGCCCAGGCTCTTACGCATTTCAATGTACGTTTGTATTTTGTCGCTCCGCCGTCGTTGCAACTGCCGCCCCATATCGCCGACGATGTTAAAGGACGGCAGATAAAATTTTCTTTTCATGATTCGCTTGATGGAGTGCTGCAAAAAGCAGACGTGGTGTATATGACACGCATGCAGGCAGAACGCTTTTCGGATACCAATGAGTATATGAGAGTTAAAAATATGTATGAGCTCAAAGCAGAAGATCTGAAGGGCGTTAAAAAGAATCTTGCCATTCTCCATCCGCTGCCGCGTGTTGCCGAGGTGCATACATCTGTTGATACTACTCCGCACGCATGGTATTTTCGGCAGGCGAATAATGGTGTTGTGGTACGCCAAGCACTTCTTGCTCACGTGTTCGGGAAACTATAAAAACACTAACCACAAGTCACTAATCACTAACCACTGAACCATGCCAAAAACAACACTTTCAGTTTCAGCGATTAAGGAAGGCACTGTTATTGACCACATACCTGCAGGATGTGCGTCTCGTATTATCTCACTCCTTCATCTCACATCGCAACAAAAGCAAGTGACCGTTGGCTTCAATCTCCCGAGTAAGTCCATGAAGCGAAAAGATCTTCTTAAGGTAGAAGGCAGGGAGATTACAGAGCAGGAAGGCAATCGCATTGCTGTTCTTGCGCCAAAAGCAACCATCGTCATCATAAAAAATTACACCATTGTAAAAAAATATATTGCTAAAACACCAAAAGAAATTCAAAATGTTTTTGTCTGTCCACATCCGCAATGCATTACCAACCATGAGCAGGCTGAAACCCGTTTTGCTGTTTCGACGCATGGTATCCATTTAAGCTTGCGTTGCGTATACTGTGAACGCACATATCAAGACAGTGATATAAGAGAATATTGCTAAAAAGGAGCCCCCACTTATTTGTAAGTGGGGACAAAAATGGATGGGCAGCCTTTTTTGCTGCCTACTTATGGTACGTGCGCGACTATGGCTGACAGGACGCGCATATGTGTATGTCCTGTACTATCTTCAAGTAATCTTCCTTTGGCACGATTGAGAATGATAGTTGTCAAAGTGCGGCCTTCCTCGAAAATGAACAATGGCTACCGTATAGCTCATCTATAATACGTCACAATAAAAAAGCAAGACCTGCTCTTTTGCAAGTCTTGTGCGAGGTATTATGAGATTATTTCTTGTCCTATATCACTACGGTAACACATACCTTCAAACGATATCCGTTGAATGGCTTCATAACACTTTTCGTGAGCAGCTTTATAGGTGTTCGCAACGGCTGTAACGCTCAGTACGCGGCCTCCCGAGGTTTCATATCCTTTGGTTTTTTTCAGTGTTGTTCCCGCATGCCATACGAAAATGCCCTCTTCTTTTTCAAGATCTTCAAGACCATGGATGGTATGGCCTAAAAGATACTCATACGGATATCCTTGCGATGCAAGAACGACAGTGACGGCAGCCGCATCACTCCATTTCAGTTTATGCAAAGAAAGTGTGCCTTCAACGCAGGCCGTAAGGAGCGCAAAGAGATCATTTTCTAAAAGTGGCATATAGCTTTGTGTTTCTGGATCGCCAAACCGTGCGTTGTATTCCAACACATACGGTGTATCATCGTACAGCATGACTCCAGGATAAAGACAACCGACAAACGGGTCTCCATGATCATGAAGCTCGTCGACCATTCGATGCACAACATCACGAAGAATCGTGTCAATAATCCTGAATGAAATCCATGGCACCGGTGCATAACTTCCCATACCTCCCGTATTTGGCCCTGCATCGTTGTTGCGAAGTCGTTTGTAGTCACGAGAGAATGGAAAAAGCCCCGATGATCGGCCATCACAAAGCGCATGAACTGAGAGTTCTTTTCCTGAAATAAAGTCCTCAATAACAACACAGGCACCCGCTTCTTTATGAATACGGTCGACCATCAATTTTTCAAGAGCATCATGTGCCTCTTCCTGTGATTTGCATACATATACACCCTTTCCTAGAGCGAGTCCGCTTGCTTTAATGACGAGAGGCATTTCGCGTGTTGCCAGGTAAGCACATGCATTTTTGTAGGTATGCGTGGCAAAAAAGCGTGCGGTCGGAATTCGCAGACGTGCCATCATTTTCTTTGCCCATGCCTTTGACCACTCGATCTCTGAAGCCTTTTTTGTTGGCCCAAAGATTGCGTGTCCTTCTTTCATAAAATGATCAACAACGCCACGCGCTAAGAGATTGTCAGGGCCAACAACAGAAAGATCGATGCCATTCTTTTTGACAAAATCAGTCAGTTTTTTGAAGTTGGTTAATGGCAGCGAAACATTATAGGCAATGTTTTCCGTGCCGCCATTTCCTGGTGCAACATAGACGGTGTCTACAGAAGCCGACGTACTCAATTTCCATGCGAGCGCATGTTCGCGTCCGCCACTGCCAAGGATAAGGACATTTTTTCCCATAGCATCACCTCATTGTAAAGAGCAATTGACACTATCTTACAGGAATGTGTATAAAAGTAAAAAGGCTTTGCAGCCCCTTTATTTTTTTGAATATTCCCAGGGAAAGATGATCCATTCATTGTGCTTTTCCCTTATCCAAAAAGTAGGAACAACAATGCTTTGCGAATGATAGTAGAGTGTTGCAATACAAAAGCCTTTTTTTGCAAAGTTTTGTAGTGTCTCACCAGTATCGGCAATATCGTCAACAATAAGAATACTGGTATCTTTTGGTTTTGACACAAGAGGAAGAGTAAGGAGGTGCGATAAGCATACCGCGAGCGGCAATCCACCGCGCGCAGGGCCCCAGATGCCCGTAAACTTCTTTTTTGCTCTTCTCAATTTTTTTGAAAGCGCAAAAAGATCTTTTTCAAACTCACTCCAGGTATAGTGAATTTTTCCTATTGCTTTTCGCTCACGTTTGATAGCCATACTCATTAGAATCCTATACCCCTCGTGAATTCTTTAGGCAGCTTGAATCCCACTTTTCCTACAATCCGATCTCGGGCGATCGGCCCAACGACCGTTGAATCCATTGCGCTTGGGCGGTTATCGCCCAGAACAAAATACTCATCACTTTTTAGCGTTGTATCGACAGCAACATCTCGAAGAGGGAACGTTTGGTAGCCTGTTTCTTGCAAGACAAAGCCATCAGGCTTGTCCTTGGCATATACTGTGATTTGCTTATCTTTTATAACAATTCGTTCGCCTGGTAAACCAATAAGACGATGGACAAGATATTTCTTTTCGTCGACAGGTTGTCTATAGACAACAACATCACCTCGCTGATAATTATGATCGATTTTATTTATAAGAAGGTAGTCGTTTTCTTGATATGTTGGATTCATTGAGGTACCCTTCACAAAGAAGGACTGAACAACAAATAGTCTTGTGATAAACACCGCAAAGAAAACAAGAACAAGAGAAAAGATGCCCGAAATCACATATATCCCAAGCGCCTTCATAAAGGTGATGGGAAGTTGTTGTCGAATAATCACAATAAAAAGCCCGACGTTATAAAAAATGCCAAGAAGCCCCAGCACAACTTCAGGAACACGCTCTTTAAAGAGAAGGGAAAGACCAAACCATACTACTGATACAATAGTCGCAAGAATGGCAAGGACAACCGATTGTTTGTACGAATTTTTTTCTGCGTCAAGAATGATTTCCGCGGCATAGAGAAGAGCGCCATACAAAAAAGTACTCAAGACGAGTAGAAGGATAGTAAAAAAGAGAATTGTCACTGTCATTTTAGTTTGGAACAAGCGATTTATTTTTTATATCCTTGTTAAGGTATATTCCAACTCTTGATTGGTAGTTGGTTTTTTTGTAGTTCCTGCGCTTGATAGAAAACCATTTTTTAAAGATTAATTTTTTCCTTTTAAGAAAAAGACTAGGATTATTTTGATATAAAAAGGAATATAGTTTTACAGAGTCATCTATATAAAAATGAATTGTATATAGAGGTATGCCGCCTTTTGATTTTCTTTTATGGATAGATTATGGATAGATTTTAAAGGAACTTCTAATCGTTGACAAAGAATTCGATTAAAGTGTTTTATAAAAGAGTAGCTTGAACAAATAAAGCCAACTTTAATTTGCGGAACTCCATTTACTTCGTAAATGTACACAGTTCCATCGCCGTCAAAATAGCCCCTTGCAAAATCAGCAAAAAACCTTTTTGGAATAATAATTTGTTCTAAGGAAAGAGTTTTTCTTGGCTTAATTCCCAGCGCAATAAGATCTTCTGTAATATGTTTATTTCTCGTTTGTAGATGAAAACCACAAAATCTTTTTTGGTTTCCAGAAAATCATTTGCTCAGCGAATGGTTAGATTGAAGAGCATCTCGTATTGAAGGAAGAAGATCTTTATCTCTAGATGCTATAGAAAGGGCGTATGGATTTTTCCTTCCTGTATTTACTGCGATACAACCGTCCGCCGTAATAACACCAAACATAGGCCATATTTCGAGACCATGAGCTAAAAAATCGTTCATTAATATTTTTCAGCATGGCTGGCATATGTATTTGCCGCGGGTGGGAATCGAACCCACACGGGATTTCTCCCAACTGATTTTAAGTCAGTCGCGTGCTACCATTTCGCCACCGCGGCATAGGTTGCACTACTATAAAATAAATAGGCTTTGTGGTCAAGGTTGTAAAGTGTTTATGTTTTACGTTTGAGTACTTTGTGAACAGCGGTATTAATATCCTTTACTCCCATGCCGTATTTCTCGAGAAGTTCTTCCTGTTTGCCAGACTCGCCAAAGGTATCGCGCATGCCAATCATTTCGACTGGCACGGGATAGTGCTGTGATAAAAGTTCACATACCGCGCTTCCCATGCCACCCATGATTTGGTGTTCTTCAATAGTTACCACCGCTTTTGTTTTCTTTATTGATGTCAGAAGTGCTTTTGCATCGAGTGGCTTAATCGTGTGGTTATTGATGACCTCGCAATTGATCTTTTCTTGCATGAGTTGTCGAGCAGCTATAAGAGCCTTATAGACGAGGGGGCCACATACAATAAGCGAAACATCCCTTCCTTTTTTCAAAATTTCAGCCTTGCCTATTTCAAAGGGCGTTTGGACTGTGGTAATGCACGGTGTTTTTTCTCGAGTAAAACGGAAATAAACAGGGCCATTCCATGCAGCAGCGGCGCGTGTCGCTTTCTTTGTCTCCTCGAAATCGCATGGAGCAAGAACAATGATATTGGGCAGAGTGCGCATAATAGCTATGTCTTCAAGCGCTTGATGGGTTGCGCCATCGGGCCCTACAGAAATGCCAGTATGTGCGCCAGCGATTTTGACGTTTGCATTGTTATAACAAATACTTACTCGGACTTGATCCCAGCTTCTGCCGGGAGAAAAGACAGCGTAACTCGAAATGAACGGTATCTTGCCCGAGAGCGCAAGGCCAGCGGCTATGCCAGCCATGTTTTGTTCGGCAACGCCACACTCAATGAATTGGTCTTTATATTTTTTACTAAACTCAAGTACGCGCGTTGATTCTGCCAGATCACCGGTCAGAACCACAACATGTCGATTATGTTTTGCCAGCTCAAGCAGCGCTTCTCCATATCCGTTGCGGGTTGGAATCTGCTCAAGATTTTTTGTATAGAGTTTCGGGTGAAGAGTGCTAGCTGACATACGAAAGAAGTTTTGTCGCCAGTGATTTCCCTGACAGTTTCTTGCGTGCTTCTTTGAGCTCGAGAAGTGCTTGGCGCGCTTGCTCCTGTGTAGGAGGGATGCCATGCCAGATATAGTTATGTTCCATAAAACGTACTCCCTTTCCTGGCGTGGTGTGAAGAATAATAACTGTTGGTTTTAACCTCTTCTTTTTTGCCTCAGCGCACGCATCATCTATAGCGTCCATATCATGTCCATCGCAATCAATCACGTGCCAGCCAAATGATCGATATTTATCTGCCAGCGGTTCGAGCGGCATTACCGCATCGGTCGTTCCATCGATCTGAATATTATTGCGATCGATAAAAAGCGTGAGATTTGCAAGGCCTTTGACGCCCGCAAACATGGCAGCTTCCCACACCTGTCCTTCATTTTGCTCGCCATCGGATGTGAGGCAGTAGATGCGGTGAGATGTCTTGTCCATGCGCGCAGCAATCGCCATGCCGACAGCAACTGAAAATCCTTGCCCAAGCGGACCCGAGGTTGTTTCAATGCCCCTCGCTGACCCTCGATGCGGGTGGCCTTGAAGGGGTGATCCTAGTGTTCGAAGTGAGTGCAAGGTTTTCAGCGAAAAATATTTTGAACGGGCAAGAGTAACGTAGAGTATGGGGCATACATGGCCGCATGAGAGAATAAAACGATCACGTTTTTCCCACAAAGGTTCTTTTGGCTTGTGGCGCAAGATATGGAAATAGAGAACAGAAAAAAAATCAGCAAGTCCCAGTGGCCCTGCCGAATGTCCAGATCCAGCGTGCGCAAGCATGGAGATCACGTCCTGGCGAAGGGTATTTGCAATGAGTTCAAGCTTGTAACGTTTTGTTTTTATCATACATGCATTGTACCACAAATAAAAAAATCCCTCTCGGGATTTTGTTTTATGCTTCAAGATTTCGTCTCGAGCATCACTTTAAAGTAGTTTTTTGCGTATTCCCAGTTTGTTTTCATAAGTCCTTCGCGTTTAAATCTTCGATCCGATGTCATAACATACAGCCGAGGATCATACTCTACATACCCAAGCTCGCCAAAGCGTCGCGCAATGCTTGCGTCGTCGCCGAAAAATTCAAACGTTGTGTCAATGCCACCGATTTTTTTGAAGTTCTTTTTCAGTGTTGCAAAATTGCCGCCAATCACTACGCCGCCGCGCTGAAAGAGCTTGCCCATAACCGATCCAAGGGTTGGCATGACAATCCAGCGATAGATCTCCTGCATGATATAGAGAGAGTTGGTCATTTCCGAGTAAAATACATAGGCGCCGGCAATTGCAACGCGTTTTTGTTTTTTTACGCCCAAGGCTGTTGCAATGGATTTTGTCGTTTTTTTCTCTGTTAATTTTTCATAAATTCTATCGAGCCATCCTGGCGGTGGTACACAATCAGCATCCAAAAAAGCAACGATACGACCCCTACTTGCATTCAGACCAGTTTGTCGAGCTTGGTTGGTTCCTTTTTTTGATTCGCAAATTATCTTGTCGGCACCATGTTGTCGCGCGAGAAGTGCCGTACTGTCTGTGCTGGCATTATCAACAACAATAACCTCGAACTCGTTACGAGGAAATGTTTGGCACTCCAAAGCATCAAGCGCATCCGTAATAAATCGTTCCTCGTTATAAGCAGGAATAATAACGCTTATTTGTTTGGTCATACGTGTTTGCCAAGAAGTTTATAGAGTGCGCTTGCAGAAACCACGTGAGTAGCCCCGCACTCTAAGAGGAGTGGCATATTTTTAAGCGTTACGCCACCGTCAATAATAAGTGGAAGGGTACAGTATAGTTTACGAGCTGAGCGTATTTTACTAAAAACCTTTTTTTGAAAAGGCTTTCCGCTTGCCCCTGCCGTAATACCCATAAGGAGTATAGCATCTGGAGCAAGGTTTTTCAATTTTGAAAGCGGCGTCGATGCATTGAGCGCAAGGCCCGCCTCTATTTCATTGATACGAATAGAAGCCAGAATTTTTTCAAGGTTGTGGCGAATTTCAGCATGAACATGGATTCGGCGAGCTCCAGCCTTTTGCCACTTTTCCGTATATTTATATGGGTTATTAACCATCAAATGCACCTCAAACGGTGTTTTGCCGACTATTTTCCTTATAATTTCGGGTTCCGCCCAGCATGAACTCCACGTTAAGGTGCCATCCATAACATCGATATGCAAGTAAGGTTTTCTGACTTTTTTCCTTATAATTTCGAACTTTTTTCGAAATTCCTGCTCATTCTTGACAAGAAATGAGGGCAATACGTTTTTGAGAAATTGTTTCTTTGTCATGACATACAGTATACCTAAAGACTTGACAAATGGTAAGTCGTGTGCTATACTATGTTCTACGAAAATTAAAAAATGACCAGAGAAATGTAGAGGAGGATACGTAGTTTTTTCAAGGGTTTCGGCTACGGCCATATCTTTGAAAGGCCACACGGACGTACTGCATTAGATAGCATGGCGTAAAATAACATTACGTTACCAAAGCCAACTATCCTACCAATCAACCTCTGCATTTTTCGGGTCATTTCAACCGAGACTTTTGAAGACGGGGTTGACAAAGTCTCTTTTTCATACCACACTTACTAGTGAAAGGGCGTTATATGAGGGCAGCCGATGGTCGAGTTGCTCATCTCTGACGCTCTATTTTATTTGGCTGATTTTTTTGAGTCGCCGGAGATGTCGAGCTTCTTTTAAAAAGGGTGTTGAGAGCCACACATGAACTATTTTTCTTATTTCCTGTTTTGACAACCAATCCGCAGAAAGGCAGAGTACATTTGCATTGCCATCAATCTTTGCGTTGCGCGCACTTTTAATATTCCATGAAAGCGCCGCCCGGACTTCTTTGACTTTGTTTGCCGCGATACACACGCCTTGCCCACTTCCGCATAAAAGAATCCCTTTGTTATTCGGGCTCGTAGCCACTTTTTTTGCAAGCGTTTGTGCCATATCTGGATAGTCATCGTTTTTGTCATATTCGTACGCCCCAAGATCATGGCAAATGATTTTTTCTTTGGCTAAAAATGAGAGTATATATTTTTTCATCGCAAATCCACGATGATCAGCGGCGATATACAGTGTTGACTTCATATGAAATGAGTGTAGAGAAAAAGCCCTTTCTTTTTTATCCTCGTTTTTTGCCAGTGGTTCGCGCGACATAATCAGTTTTTGGAACAGGAACCACTTTTTCTTTGTTGATAAGCGTAATTATTTTTTCAATCAGTTTTTTTGGGTCTTCGTCATACACAATTTTGCCAGAACCTCGATGCCCTGTTTTTATTATTTCGCGAATCATCTCCATAGTCCCACCACATCCTTCAAGCACACCAATTGGTTTGTTGTCTTCAAATGCAATGGTGAACTCGTTGAGTGTGCCAATGCGGCCGCACACTTCAATGATAGCATCTGAGCTTCTCACAAGCAGAAGATTGCGTCCTGAATATTCAAACCCGGTATACATAATAAGGTCATGATAATCCACGGGAAGGCGATAGGATTTTACATGTGCAAGTTCCGATGCTGCAGGGGAGATGCCAATACAGATACCGCCAGCCTCTTTTGCGCCAATAGCAGCCCAATAGGGAACACCGGTGGTAGCACCTGTTACGAGTACGCCTCCCTGGAGGACAATTTGCCGTCCAAGTTCTTTTGCTTTATCAAGCGTGCCAGGACCGCAGGTGGTTGTTTCTGCCGAGCCAGAAACGCAGATTTTATACTTCAAATAGCTGTTCGATACGCTTTGTATTTTCTGCGAAGCTATTGCTATTTTAGGCATACAAGAGAGTTAATTCGAGTTACGAGTTACGAGTTACGAGTTACGAGTTGCGATGTCTCTAATTCAATACATTCACGAAGTTGCGGTGCATACGCATGGATGCCAAGCTCGTCGCGTATCACACTCACGAGCGCGCTTGATGACTCAGGCTCACCCATAGCAACAAAAATGTTCCGAATAGGTTTTGGAATACTGGCCACAAATGTTTTTAATTGATGTTGGTCAGCGTGTGCTGAGTACCCTGAAATGTTGAGAATCTTTGCGCGTACTGGCACCATTTGATCAAACATTCGTACGCTTCGAGCGCCGTCAACGAGCTGTCTGCCAAGACTGCTGATGCGCGGATAGCCGACAAAAATGACTGTGCTTCGGGGGTCGGGAAGCGCGCGCTGAAAATGGTGTATAATGCGGCTACCGTATCCGTGGGGGTTACCTGCCAGAATGAGTTTTGGCGAAGGAACGGCGTTTATTTTTTTTGAAAGTTCACGATTGTCGGTAAGGGTAAGTCCGGGAAAAGAGAAGAGATCCCCGTCCTGACAAAGGACCTCTTGCGCCTGTTCATTGAAAAGGTGAGTGTAGTGTTTGTAGACACGCGTTGCGTTGATTGCAAGCGGACTGTCGAGAAATACAGGAATCCGTGGAATGCGATTGTTCTCGATAAGTTCATTGAGCTCAGCGAGCAATGCCTGAGTGCGTTCAAGAGCAAAAACAGGAATGATAATCATTCCTCCTGCAGTGATGGCATCTTCAATCGCGCGCTCGAGAAGAAGTGTTCGCTCTTGGCTTGTTTCATGGAAGCGATTGCCATAGACAGACTCCATAAGAATGTAATCCACATTGCCGGGATTGTCGATGTCTTTGAGAAGCGGAGCAGGGGTATTTCCAATATCGCCAGTGAAAAGGATAGAGAAGCTAGGTATCTCTATTTTATACATGCATGACCCTAAAATGTGCGCACTATTGAAGAGTGTTATCGTACAATGTTTCGCAAATGAAAAGGATTCTCGATAGCGTTTTGTCTGAAAGAGCGATAATGTGCCCTCTAAGTCTTCTTTTGAAAACAGATGATTATCCTCGCCATACCACTCATATTCATGCGCCATGATCTTGAGTGTGTCAGTGAGCATGACGTCTGTGAGATCACGCGTTGGCTCGGTTGAGATAATTGTCCCTCGAAAGCCATCGCGATAGAGCTTTGGCAAGCGACCGATGTGGTCGGCATGCGCATGCGTGATAAGTACGAGATCAAGCGATTTTGGGTCAAAGGCAAAAGGCTCCCTGTTTTGATGCTCAGCGAATCTATTCCCCTGAAAAAGGCCGCAGTCAACCATAATGCGCTTTCCTTCCACCTCCAAAAGGTAGTTTGCGCCAGTCACGCCGCCAGCCCCTCCGTAAAAATGTAGTTTAGGTTTCATTGGTGAAAAAGATATCATAGTCATTTAACCACGAAACCTTTCAACTCGACAAGGGTATGGTATATATTGTAAGCTGTATGTATAATTCATACTTAATGAAGTAAAAGTATATGGCAATCCAATCACTTGAAATAAAGCAAGCAAACAACGAAACGCAAAAAAATCACGTTGCCGGTCTTATGACGCGCGCAAAAGAGCTATTCGACAAATTAAATCCTCAAAAAAAGGAGAAGAATGAAATACGTACAGAAAAACCAACGGATCTCGCGGGCATAGAACAAAGAGTAAAAGAAGAAGAAGAAAGAAATACTGCCGAAACCGAAGCAAAGTCTCTTGAAATGGAACTGAAGGGAGTTGCCGAAAGCCAAGAAAGAGATATTAATAACGAAAAACAAAATGCCGGATATGTATCGTATTTCGAACTTTCTGGAAAGAGGGATATTGCGGCAGAAGATGCTGATGCGCAAAAGATTATGAAAAAAGGGCTTCATGCGGGAGCTCTCAATACAAAAAATGAATATTCTGGCTCGTCAGCAATATCGATTGGAAGAGAGTCGGTTGATGTTGGGCATCCGCTGCAGTCCGCGGCAGATTTTATCAAGGGATATGATCTTATGATGGATGCGTTAGCAAAAGAAGAGGCGACTGCTCCAGCATCTGTTGCTTCAGATCTCAAAACATTTGCGCAGAGCGACAGGATTAAGGACTGCATGGTTGCAGTGAAGGACGAGAAGGGTAAATACCATAATTTAAAGCTGGGAGATATTGCAAAAACATCGCCGGAAACCGCCTTAAAACTTTTTAATAACATTCATGCTGGCAATAAGGAGGTGTACGGACTCGAAGGGAAAGAGCCGCGTTCAAAAGAAATGATTGCCCTTTCAAAATCGGAAGCACGAGCTGGGCTTGAAGGATTTGCAAAGGCGGCGTTCAAGACAGGCGATGTCAGTACAGCGCTTGAAGCATATCAACGTTTGGGAACACTTGAAGAACATGCTATCGAACTTCAGCAAAAAATAGAGGAGCTTATGGATACGGCAAAAACAGGAACTGAGCGATTGAGTCTGAAAGGCCAACTCGAAGATCTTTTGAAGGCTACTGCCAAGTAGTTTTGCCATAGTGATGTATAGAATCACTGTTTTAACAGTAGGGAAGTTAACGGAAGGCTATTGGAGGGAGGCGCAAAGCGAATACATGAAGCGTCTCAAGCCGTTTTCACATCTCGATATTCAGGAGTACAAAGAAGAACCGTTTTCATCTGTTTATGATAAGGCGCGTGTTACCGCGCAAGAAGGCGAAAAAATCTTGTCACACATGCCAAAAGATGGATATATCATTGCACTTGATAAAGATGGCCGAAAAATATCTTCAGAAGAGTTTGCGGCACTCGTGCAAGACAAAGGTGAGCGAGGCGGGCATCTCGCTTTTTTGATAGGCGGCCCGCTTGGTTTTTCTGATGAGGTATTGAATTCGGTTGACGCTAGGCTCTCCCTTTCCTCATTGACGTTCACTCACCAACTTGCTAGGATAGTTCTACTCGAACAGATCTATAGAGCCATGACCATTCTGCATGGCAAAAAGTACCATTACTGATTTCGCGGGTATCGTATAACGGCTATTATGGGTGCTTGCCAAGCACCAGACGGGGGTCCGACTCCCCCTACCCGCTCCAGAAAATATTTCAACGGACTCTCGACCCTTCAACAAGGTCGAGTTTTCGTTTGTGAGAGATACTTAACTACATATAACTATGAATTATTGACAAACTATATATAGTTAAGTATACTTGCTATACAGATATGACAATACAACAAAAGCTCCAATTCATCATAAAGCTTTCTGGCAGCACACAAGAAGAGCTTGCACGGCAGCTTGGTGTTACCTTCGCGGCATTTAACCGATGGATAAATGGCAAGGCCATTCCTCGCCCTAGGGCTGTTGAGAAGATAGACGAGCTCTATTTGCGCTATTCGGGAGAGAAGCAAATACCTGAGAGTCTTCTTGAAGTAAAAAAAACATTTATTGCTAAAAGACAGAAAAGTAATCCACACGTCATTAAAACAATCCTCTCCTTCCCAGATATTCATGATCAGTTCATACTCTCGCTTACCTATCACTCAAATAAAATTGAAGGAAGCACTCTTTCAGAGGACGAAACTGCTGATATTCTCTTTAGAAATAGAACGATCAAAACTAAAAGTGTCATTGAACATTTGGAGGCAAAAAACCATCAAGCCGCTCTCGAGTATGTTTTTGAATATATGAGCAAGAAAGGAGTAGTAGATGAGGCCTTCATAGTGCGACTCCATACGATCCTTATGAATGCTATTCGACACGATGCCGGTATGTATCGCAACCATAATGTTCGAATCTTGGGGACATACGTGCCGACGGCGAATCACCTGAAAGTCGCGGTTCTGATGAAGGAGTTAATACGAGATGTTCAAAAGAGATCATCGGATTACATCCATAGTATCGCCGACATACATAGTAGATTTGAAAAGATTCATCCATTTGGAGATGGCAACGGAAGAGTGGGTCGTCTTCTTATGCATGCAATGGCGCTGCGATCAAATCTGCCGCCAGTCGTCATACGTTCTGAATACAAAAAACTCTATATGACGTATCTTAATAAATCCCAAATGACGGAGGATTTGAGTCTGCTTGAGGATTTTGCGTGCGACGCTTTGCTTGAAGGATACGGCATTTTGGAGAGAACATAATAATCATACTCGAGGAAGCATCACCTACCAGCCCGCTCCAGAACAAAAACACCCATCTTTTTGATGAGTTTTTTGTTTTGAACCCCGGATGGATAACTTGTCGCATAGAATAATCAATATAACTTGTATATTTTTT
>JACQRZ010000016.1 GCA_016206235.1 Candidatus Uhrbacteria bacterium | reverse complement strand
ACTATAAACTATAAACTATATTGTTATGTCATACCTTGCATCAACAGATCCTGAAGTTGCTAATCTCCTTCAACAAGAGTTAGAGCGCCAACAGTCAGGACTTGAACTTATCCCATCAGAAAATATTGTCAGTGAAGCAGTGCTTGAGGCACTTGGATCCATCGGAACCAACAAGTACTCCGAAGGATATCCATGTAAGCGCTACTATGGAGGAAATGCTATCATCGACAAAATCGAATCGCTCGCCATAACGCGTGCAAAGCAGCTCTTTGGATGTGATCATGTGAACATTCAGCCCTACTCTGGCTCGCCAGCGAATCAGGCGGTTTATTTTGCGCTTCTTAATCCCGGCGAAAAAGTGCTTGGCATGTCATTGCCATTTGGTGGACATCTTACCCACGGATGGAAAGTAAACTTTTCAGCCAAGTATTATGTATCTGTACAGTATCCGACGGGAAAAGACGGCTACCTGGATTACGATGATATTGCGCGCATTGCCAAAGAAGAACAACCAAAAATGATCATATGCGGAGCAACAGCCTACCCGCGAGTTATTGATTTTCAAAAATTCCGTGAAATCGCAGATTCGATTGGCGCCTATCTTGTTGCCGATATCGCGCATATTGCTGGACTTGTTGCTTCTGGAGTTCACCCAAGCCCTATTCCTTTTGCTGATGTGGTAACAACAACGCTTCACAAAACGCTGAGAGGTCCGCGTGGCGCCATGATTATGTGCAAAGCGGAATTGGCTGAAAAAATCGATAAAGCAGTGTTTCCGGGACTTCAAGGAGGGCCGCACAATCATGTTACGGCTGCAGCTGCTACTACTTTTCTTGAAGCAATGCAACCCTCTTTTAAAGAATATGCTGCTCAGATTGTAAAAAACGCTCAAAGTTTAGCGTTAGAATTACTCGCGCACGACTTCACGCTTGTTACCGGAGGGACCGATAACCATTTACTTCTTATCGATCTCACAAACAAAGGCATACCAGGCAAAGTTGGAGAAGCTGTACTTGACGAGGTAGGCCTTACCGTAAATAAAAATATGGTCCCTTTTGATCCTCGATCAGCCTTTGATCCTTCTGGCATTCGATTAGGAACTCCTTCCATGACAACAAGGGGGCTAAAAGAGGAAGAAATGAAAATTGTAGGACAGGTGATCGCTCGCGCTATCGCGCACCACGACAACGACGAAGTGAAAAAAGAATGTCGCCAACACATTCTCGACCTGTGCAAGCGATTTCCGATATATACGACGCTTTCATATAACAAATAAATCCGAGGCACCAAAATAAAGTTTCCAATTCAAAATTACCAATTTCCAAATAATCCTTAAATGTTTAAAAAATTAATTAGACATTAGAACTTGGATATTAGATATTATTAACCGCTCTATGCCCGCCTATCTCTTCCATGGTACTGACACCTTCACATCGTCACAGAAAGTGAAACGGTGGCACGCAGAATTTGCAAAAAAATATGGTAATGCCGGAATCTGCAGTATTGACTGCGAATACCCCGCGCAAGAAGCGCTTCCACGTCTGAAACGCTTTTTTCAAACGCCCGCAACGCTCTTTTCTGGAACTCAACTCGCCATCCTCAAACATTTCTTTTCTTGCAAACAAGAAGACATACAACATCTTGTGGTCGAAATGCTGCCTGCATTACAAGGGTCCCAATTTCTTGTGATTCATGATGGCAAAATAGATGGAAGAAGCGCGCTGTATAAAACATTCCTTGCACTCCAAAAAAATGGCCATCTCCAGCGTGAGGAGTATGCTATTCCTACAGGAGCCACATTAGAAAAATGGATTGTTGCCACCTGCACAGAACTTGGAGGACGCTTTGAAAGGGAAGCTGTTACTGCACTATGTCGCATCGCGGATCCGCCAGAGCGCGAGGCTCTCAAAGAAGATGTCTCATACAACCTCTGGCAACTCTCGGGCGAGATTCAAAAATGCATTGCATTTGCCCATGGACGCGCGGTAACCCGTAAAGACATCGAACTTCTTGTTTCGCAAAATCCGTGGGGACATGTCTTTACTCTCACTGATGCAATCCTGGCGCAAGACCGCACCCATGTCGCTCGACTCAGCAGGGGCGCTTTCGGAACAACAGCGAGTAGCAAACTCAAATCAGAGACCATACGGATGGTCAGTGCTCTTGGTACTCAGTTTCGGAGCTTTCTCATTCTTAAAAGTCTTCTCGAAACAACTTCACAAAGGGGGGTTGCGGAAAAACTTTCGTGGAACGAGAAGCGTGTCTGGGTTGTTACGCGAAAACTGCAAGAAGTATCGATTGATCGACTCAAACACATCTATTCCGTGTTGTTGGAGTGCGACTTCAAAATGAAAGTATCGCGCATGGATCCTCAAATAGACTTTGACCTCTTGCTTGAAAGAATGATGGCATAAAAAAATCCCGCGCTATACGCGGGATTTTATCTATTTTGCAAGTGCGTGTATCTTTTTGATGAGACGTGCTTTTTTTCGAGCTGCTGTATTTTTCTTGATAATATTTTTCCCAGCAGCTTTATCGATTGCTTTTTGAAGTTTTACAAAGTACTCCTGCGCTTTTCCCAGATCCTTTGCCGCAACGGCCTTCAATGACGACTTTCTCAAATAGGCGATGTTTTTCTTGACCAATGCATTGTGCTCGGTGCGCTTTTTTGTCTGACGCAGAGCCTTGATGGCTGCTTGTTTATGAGGCATAACTTTTAGTTTATAGTTTGCCCGCCTGAGGCGGGTCCGCCTTTGGCGGATAGTTTATAGTGAGTAGTTTTGATTACGTAAAATCATGAGACACGGCTGAATCCACGTATACATTACCCCCCTCTTCGTTAGCGAAAGCGAACTGAGGCGACTTTCTTTCCGCGTTTTTTTCGTTGCTTTTTTAAGGCAACTCGTTTCTTTTTATACATAGCTATTTACATTCTAAAAACGGGCCGGACGGGATTCGAACCCGCGATCTATTCCGTGACAGGGAATCATGT
>JACQRZ010000014.1 GCA_016206235.1 Candidatus Uhrbacteria bacterium | reverse complement strand
GAGTTAGTCCGCCTTCGCTAAAGCTACGGCGTGATGCAGGTCAGGTTTCAAAGTCAGGATTTTGGTGCTATAATTAATTCTAATAGTATGAAATCAACGCTTTCACCCTACCTTTCGTTTGATGGCACATGCAAAGAAGCCATGACATTCTATCAGTCTCAAAAATAATATGCCACAAGCAGACATTGGCATTATTGGTTTAGCAGTGATGGGCGAGAATCTCGTCCTCAACATGGAGAGCAGGGGATACACGGTGGCAGTATACAATAGAACGCCGGAAAAAGTAGACGCATTTATACAAGGACGTGCGCAGGGTAAAAATATTGTTGGCACAAAGGATCTCGCAACCCTTGTTGGGTCGCTCAAAAGCCCACGCAAAGTCATGCTCATGGTAAAAGCTGGAACTGCCGTTGATGAGATGATCGAGCAGCTCACACCGCTTTTGCAAAAAGATGACATTATTATTGACGGCGGCAACAGCTATTTCACCGATACCATGAAGCGCCAAACATTCGTTGAGTCAAAGGGTTTGCGTTATATCGGTACCGGTGTGTCTGGTGGTGAAGAAGGCGCGCTCAAAGGACCTTCGATTATGCCAGGAGGGACACCTTCGGCATGGCCAGAGGTGAAAGAATTATTTCAGGCTATTTCGGCAAAAGTAGGTTCGAACAATGATATTCCATGTTGCGAATGGGTTGGTCCTAACGGCGCGGGGCATTATGTAAAGATGATTCACAACGCGATTGAGTATGCCGACATGCAGCTTATCGCGGAAAGCTACTTTGTGATGCGCGAATTGCTTGGCATGACGCCGCAAGAAATGGCAGATGTGTTTGCTGAATGGAATAAAGGGGTGCTGGACTCATACCTTATTGAAATCACGAGCCATATTTTCCAAAAAACAGATGCGGAAACCGGCAAAGCGATGATCGATATTATTTTAGATAAAGCAGGTGACAAAGGAACCGGAAAATGGACTTCGCAAAACTCTCTCAACCTTGGTGTACCAATACCAAGCATTATTGAGGCAGTGCAAGCACGGTATATCAGTGCATATAAAAGCGAAAGAGTTGCTGCGAGCAAAGCGATAACATCGTCTGCGCAAAAGAAAAGTTATGACCGCAAGGCGTTTTTGCAGATCATCCATGATGCGCTCTACGCCTCAAAAATTATGGCGTACTGTCAAGGGTTTGCGCTTCTAAAAGTCGCCTCAAAAGAATATGACTGGAATTTGCGCTTTGGTTCGCTCGCGCTCTTGTGGCGAGGAGGGTGTATTATTCGCGCGCGATTCTTGGAAGAAATTAAAAAAGCCTTCGATGAAGCGCCTGATCTTGATAACCTCATGTTATCGCCGTATTTTAAAGATGCACTTTCCTCAATGGAGGCCAACTGGCGAATATGTATTGCAGAAAGTGTTCTTGCTGGCATTGCCGTACCATGCTTTGCATCTGCCATCACCTATTTTGACTCCTATCGTACGGTAGACGGCTCGGCAAACATGATTCAAGCGCAGCGCGATTACTTTGGCGCGCATACCTACGAGCGCATCGACAAATCTGGCACTTTTCATACCGAGTGGCTTTCTTCCTAGGCATAACCTTTTATTTTTATAGGATATCGGTATACTGAATGATGAGTTAATTCATTATTTTTTATTTTATGTGTTGTGAAGGAAAAACATATCATGACTTAGGTCTCCTTGCGCTACGCATTGGTTTGGCGGTAGTGTTTATTGTCGCGGGAGTAATGAAATGGGCGATGTGGCAAGCAAGTCCAGAAAGTCTCGGCATGTCTGCAAACATGTTGATGCTCATGAAAGCCCTATCCGTTATTGAGCCGCTCGCGGGAATTGCATTACTTCTTGGTATCTGGACGCATTGGGCAGCAAAAGTTACGGGTATTATTATGATTGGGGCAATCTATTTTATGATCCAGGTGATGCATGTGGGTTTTGCAACTCCGACAGGACCGGGCTGGGAGTTTCCATTGGTTTTATTCCTTATGTCAATTGCAGTTATGTTTTTGGGAGCAGGAAAGTATTCGCTTGATGAGGCACTGGCAAAGAAGGGCACATCCGCTCCACCCGCTGCATAGCATTACAGAATTTCATCGCAAAAGACGAAAGCAAGAAGAGTTTCTTCTGGCTTTTTTAATGCTATCTCCGTCTTATATTGTCACGAACAAAATGCCGTGATACTCTACGGCTAGTTCATTTTTGAGGGAGGTTCTTTTCATGATCATTGATTGGTATCTGATACGCCATGCGCATTTTGAACGACAACTACAGGAAAAGATCATTACTGGTCGCGCTACCACAGTGCAATTGACAGCCGATGGCATCGAGCAGGTGCAGCTTTTAGCACAACGATTCGATCGCGATTGCATGCGTTTTGATGAGTTTGACGTCTCGCCTGCTATTCGTGCATGGGGTACGGGTTTTGGGGTCTATAGTTATCTTGGACTTGATCCCGATATGATGAATATCGAAGAGGATCTCCAAGAGCACAATAAAGGAGATTGGGAGGGGCGTCATCAGGATGAAGTTCTGACTGAAGCTATCAAGCGAGAAATAAATGAGAACGGCTGGGATTTTCGACCGCCAAACGGCGAGACCTTTCGCGAACTCGAGCGTAGAGCTCTCGAGTATTTTCGGAGGAAGATACAACTTGCGCCGAGAAAGGACCGGTATGTATTTTGCGCTATTTCACATACCAATACCATACGGTGCGGACTGCGCGGTGTCATGAATTTTCCACCTCAGTTTGCCTTGAATCTGGAAATCGACAATACGTCGATTACACATCTTCAGTACTGTACGACAACGGACGCGTGGCGAGTTGTCTGCATCAATGATACGGGGCATTTCATTGGAACGCGATTCAGCCGTTCGTTACGATATGCAGTTCAGGCCATTTGGCCATAACTTTGGGTCAGTCTTGCTAGGACTGACTTTTTTTATACCATTTCTTGCGCGAAGCACTCGCGGCAATAGATATTTTTTTCACGGGAAGGATTCCATGTGGTCTGAAATGGTCGCTTGCAGTTTTCAGGCGATTCATGATGGTCATTGTGTGCAGCGTTTGCGCAGACGCACATACGTTCGTACAGTTTTTTCGGATTCCTTTTTGCCATGCGCGTTTTGTGTCGCTCAAGAAAACTTTTGTCTGGAAGAGGAATGCCAAGTTTTTTGTAAAACTCGAGTTCTTGTTTGATGATCTTGTACTGCTGGCCTGTATCCTTGTCAGCAAAAACGTTCGCCAAAATAGCTTCATCAGCATCTGAGAGGTTATCTGGAATATCGGTCGGCGTACCACGTTTTGTATCAGCTGAATCATCCCATCGATATCCAAGAGCAATAGTCGTTTCTTTTGACTCGGGGCTGAACAGAATGGCGTTTGATGCGTTGTAAGCAAAGGGACTGTATTCGGGCGGAAAGTATTCGCCCCATTCACCAGTTGCTTTCATGTGCTCGATAAGTTGTGCGTGCAACCTCTCGTATTCTTCCTTGGAATATTGCTTATTAAGAATGCAGTACTGGCTACTTCGAAGGTTGCTACATCCAAAACAGTTTTTAATGCTGCGGCAATTCAGGCTGTAATCACAATCCGAACACCCCTCCATAACTCCCCAGCAAAATCGCAAGTTATATGATTGAAATCCGCATACGGCAGAATAGTACATACGACTACTATCTTCACCGCATTCAAAACATTCGTAACAATCTTTAATGGGTAAAAACAACGCTTCGCAATATTTAGAGTCTTCCACGCGGAATCCATCGTAACACTCAATAGCACTCTTGCTATTCATAAGGTAATCGCCAGTACAATCAATGTTATTCACGCCATGCATGTATTGTTTGGGGAAGTTCTTTTTATGCTCTTCAAACTTTGAGCCCCACGCTTGTATGCTCTTACGGCTCGTGAGATTGCTTTGCGAAAGTTTTTTTTCGTAGTCTTCTTTTGAGAGCTGTTCATTAAACCAGCAGTACTGCGCGTTTTTCATGTTTACGCAGCCAAAGCAGTTGGTGCAGTTTGAGAGGTTGTATCCAAAGACACATTCATTACTATTCTGGACATTCTGGCAGTAGCGACACTTATAACATTTAAAACAGTCGATGCATTCATAGCAAAGTTCTGACTCGCGCACTTTTAGGCAGTCAACGACGTCTTTATCGTTTTGTAGTGTGTATGAGTAGTAGCAGTTATCGTTGTAATCGGAGTCAAAGGTCAAATAGCAATTCTTTACGTTGCTGCAGTAATTAATAAAATCACTGTTGACGATATTCCCTTCAATAACAAAACGTGCTTGATGTGGTACGGATTTTTCTAGTTCATACCACTGCTCGAAGAAAGGTCGTGAAAAATCAATATCTCTGCCATAATCTTTGCCATCCCACGTGTCTGACCACCACTCTTTCGTGTCGTAGACAGGAAATGGCACGTTTTCCGGATACATCGAAAGAATGGATTTGCCTGACCGGTCGCACTTTCGCGGATAGAGGAGGAGTTCGTTTTCCCATATGAGCTGGGCTGTGCGGCGGCAGGGGTGGCAGCGCTTTGGAAGAGGAGCGCCAAAAGAAGCGATGAACTCTTGATCCTTTTGATCAAATGAGAGATCCTTTTTACACTGAATACATGGTTGGGGCATATGAATAAAAATTCAATAAAACCTAATACTGAGCTTTCTCCAGAACTCTATCATGTCGCCCGAAAAAAAGGAACAGAGGCTCCATTTAGTGGAAAGTACTGGAATTCTCATGAAAAAGGGATGTATACGTGCACGGTTTGCGGCCAAGAACTCTTTTCTTCCGACACAAAATTCGATTCTGGCACTGGATGGCCAAGTTTTACCAATCCAGCGCATCTCGATCACGTTGAACTGAAAGAAGACACGAGCCATGGCATGAGCCGTACCGAGGTGTTGTGTAAGCAGTGTGGAGCTCACCTGGGCCATGTGTTTGATAATGGCCCTAAAGAAGATGGTGGAAAGCGGTACTGCATCAACTCCATTTGCCTTGATTTCAAGAAATAGATTGCAATCACCGCCCTTTTCTTTTTAGGGAGTTTGTGATATATCAGGTGTAAGCGTTTTTCAACGGAGGTCGTTTCAATGAGCAGTAATGCGAATGCCTTGAATCTCTCAATGCCTGGCAATCCTCGGTATCAGCCGAAATCGCTGAAAAGTATTTTTGGATACGACAAGCTTATGTCGTATGTGGCACAGGTTGAGGTGGCGACGCTTGAGGTTTTAGGTGAAATCGGTGTTATTCCCCCCGAGGATAGCGCCTATCTCACATCCGATGTGATCGAGCAGCTCTTAGCGATTCGTACGACGGATGTTGATCATATCGAAAGGACGCTTACAAAGCACGATATCCGCGCATGGATACGTTGCGCTCAAGAAATCGTACATCCATGTTTGAGGCGCTGGATTCATGTTCCTTTAACAAGTTATGACGCTCTCGACACCGCTCGATCGTTGATGTTTGTGCGTGTTCACAGAGAAGTGTTGCGACCTCTCGTGCTTCGAGTTATCAATGCGTTTAGCGAGAGAGCAGCGACTTTTGCGAGTCAGCTCCAAATAGGCAGGACACATGGACAGCATGCGCTTCCTATCACTGTCGGTTTTTGGTTTGCAACCATTTTGAGCCGCGTAGTTGCCAATTGTGAAGAATTGGAAAGACACTCAGAAGGACTCGTTGGCAAGATATCCGGTGCAGTCGGCGCATACAATGCGCAAGTCGGCCTTGGTATGAATGCGTTTTTGGGAGGAGGTTCTCTTGAGGAGCGAATACTTGCCAAGTGTGGATTGAAGGCCGCTCCCATAAGCACCCAGATTTTGCCACCCGAGCCGCTTGCATACTATCTTTTTTCTTGCACCATGCTGTCGGCGTCGCTTGCCCAATTCGGCAGGGATTGTCGGAATCTTATGAGAACTGAGATCGCAGAAATCGGCGAGCCATTTGCAAAGGGACAGGTTGGATCTTCGACCATGGCGCATAAGCGCAACCCTATTACCTTTGAGAATATCGAGGGGATGTGGTGGCGGACGAAAAATGAGTTCGGCAAGGTTCTCGACACGTTTATCAGTGAGCACCAGCGAGATCTGGTCGGCAGTTGTGTGGCGCGAGATTTTCCCGCGATCGTTATCAATGTCGTTCATCAGCTGGAGACATTGATGCGTGAAGATAGCGGACACATACCGTTTATAACGCGCATATCAGTAGATGCTGAAAAATGCAATGAAAATTTTCTTCAAAGCGCGCATGTTATCACCGCAGAACCATGGTATATCGCCCTTCAGATGGCAGGATATCCAGGTGATGCCCATGAGTTGATCAATCACACAGCAGTACCTCTCGCAAAAGAGAAGGGTTATCAGTTGAGCGATGTGATGAATACGCTTGCGGATGGAGATGAGGAGCTTAGCGAGGCAATAGAACGCATTCCATTTGATGTCCTTGAGCTGCTTGGGGATCCCGAGCGGTATATCGGAAATGCAGTGCAAAAAACGGCAGAAGCAGTTTATCGGGCGTACCTGTTCTGCTCTCATCTACGCTGTCAGAATCCATAAATTTAGTTCTGTATGCTGTTCACTTCGGTGGGCAGTTTTTTTATACTTCACTTTTTCCGTAGTTCATATTAAGATAAGCGCACTGTTCTTTTGATAAGGAGCGAACACATGACTCAACCATTGGATGGCGGCATGACATATGCTAGTGTTGGCATCGATTACGAAATGATGGATCCTTTTAAGCGCATGGCTCAAGCAGCCGCTCAAGAAACAAGCCTCAATATAAGGAGTTCTGGCTACGCATTCGAAGAAGAGACTCGCGGAGAGAGCGTGCAGCTCGTTGAAATGGACAGGCTTTACCTCGCCCATGTTGAAGAGGGTTTGGGCACGAAAAATATCATTGCCGACGAGATGTATCGCCTTAACGGCAGGTCATACTATGGACAGATTGCTGAAGATACGGTTGCTATGATCGTCAATGACATGATTACGCTTGGCGCTATGCCACTAACTGTTGCCATGCATTTGGCAGTGGGCAGCTCGGATTGGTTTAATAATGTAAATCGAGCTCGTGACCTCATTCATGGCTGGCAGCGCGCATGCAATTACGCGGGCTGTACATGGGGCGGCGGTGAAACACCGACACTTAAAGACGTTGTCATTCCAGGAAGATTTGTCCTTAATGGCTCAGCTACAGGTATTATTGAGCCGAAAAAGCGTCGTATATGGGGCAATATCCAAAATGGTGATCGAATTATCTTGCTCAATAGCTCCGGGGTTCATGCCAATGGTCTTACGCTTGCACGGAAAATTGCCGAGAAGTTGCCCGAAGGGTATCTCACAAAGCTTTCTTCGGGAAAGACCTATGGCGAGGCGCTTCTTGACTCAACGCAAATCTATGTGCATGTGATCGAAGATTTATTGGATGCAGGTGTAGATATTCACTATGCGGTTAATATTACGGGTCATGGCTGGAGGAAGTTGATGCGGTCGCCAAGGCCTTTTACCTATGTGATCAAGCACCTTCCCACACCGATGCCCATTTTCGAGTTTCTGCAGGAGAAGGGGTCGATCAGCGACGAGGAGATGTATGGTACGTTCAATATGGGTGCGGGATTCGCGCTGTATCTTGATGATGCTAATACAAAAAAAGCTGTGCACATTCTTGATAAGTACCCATTCCCAAAGAGAGTCGGATGGATTGTTGCAGGTTCTATTCACGCGAGTGAAGAGCGAATGGTTGTTATTGAGTCGAAAGACATTGTCTTTGACGAAGCATCATTAAATGTTCGCTCGTAGTGCAGGGGGAGGCTTTTGCCAAACCCTTTCTTTTTTATCTGCATTTGATATACTTTCAAAAATCAATCCAAATCACTAACCACAAAAATCTAATCACTAATCACTGTAGTATGGCAAAAGTCATTATGTATACAACGCCAACCTGCGGCTATTGCAAGCTTGCAAAAGCTTTTTTTCACGAACATAACGTTCAATTTGAGGAAAAGGACGTAACAGTTGACATGGCAGCACGAGAAGAATTTATGAAAACAGGGGAGCGAGGAGTGCCCGTGATTATGGTTGATGACCAAAAAGTCGTCGGTTTCGACAAAGAAAAATTAATATCACTGCTAGGATTATAACCCTAACCCCTATACCCTAAACGCTAAACCCTAATTATATGGAAGACACAACACAAACAACACATGAAGGACAGTGCGCAGTTGGCAGCGCTGAAGAAGCAAGCTGCTGCGGTAGCGGTTCGTGCGGCAACTGTGACGACGGAATGTGCGGCATTGATGAAACCGCGGTAGAAAATACGGTCCAAAGCAAGGAAGCATAATACTAGTATGAAGGAATACGATCTTATTGTTGTTGGTTCCGGCGCAGCGGGGCTTTCTGCTGGTATTTATGCTGGCCGCTACCGTATGAAGACAGCTGTTTTTGGCGAAGATTTTGGCGGTCTCACCAGTACGGCAGGCATGATCCAAAACTACCCTGGCTATGTTGAGATAGACGGATTTGAACTTATGTCAAAAATGAAAGAACAGGCTATCATATCAGGCGCCGAAGTGTATGATGGACGGATCAAAACTATTGTAAGAGAAGGATCGTTTTTTACGATAACAACCCTAAAAGGCGAAACATATCAATCAAAGACAGTCATTTTGGCAACAGGAAGTGCGCATAAGCACCTGGGGCTGGAGCATGAAAAAGAGTGGACTTCAAAAGGCGTGCATTATTGCACCACGTGTGACGCGCCGCTGTATGGCGGAAAGACGATTGCCATTGTTGGCGGTGGAGATGGTGCTATCAAAGGCGCGGCATTGGCTGCGGAGTATGCGGCAAAACTGTATGTTTTTGTGCGAGGCACTGCCTTGCGCGCCGAGCCGATCAATGTTGACCACCTCATGAAATTCAAAGAAAAAGTCGAAATTGCATATGAAACGGAAGTTGTTGAACTTTTGGGCGTAGATCATCTTGAAAAGATACGGCTTTCAAAGTCGCTCAACGGGAACACGGAACTGGTAATTGACGGCCTTTTTATTGAAATTGGCCAAGAGCCACAGGTGGAACTCGCAAAAAGTCTCGGAGTAGAGCTTGATTCATACGGCACTATCAACACCGATCCCACGATGCGCACTAACGTGGAAGGCGTATTTGTGGCAGGTGATGTATCAAATTTATTTGGCAGTTTTCGGCAAGATATTACCGTTGCGGCAATGGGTGCAGTTGCTGCCACAAGCGCGTATAACTATTGCAGAAAAACACCTGTGCATAAATGATCTGTGAGTAGATCATATACACACAGCAAAAGGTCAAATGAATGTGAGATATTCCTTTGTATTTGAGAGGATTTTTTTGATAATAGGCAGTCTTGACGACTTGGTTTTACACACCAAAAAAATCCTGGTAAGATTCATCAGCTAGGACGTTTGGTGAACGGACTAAAATGGTAGAAACGGAAACCAAAGAGAGGTGTCCGTTTTGTTTTCCTCTACAGCTTAATTACCTAACCCCAGAGGTACGTTATGCCGTTATCAAAAATTAAAAAACGAAACGGTTCTGTTGTCGATTTTGACCGTAATAGAATAGAAATTGCCATACAAAAAGCATTTGAAGCGCAAAACGTACGAATTCACGAGGGGTTTTTTGCAGAAGTTGCCAACGATGTCCATGCAAATCTTGAGCAGACCTTTGTTGACCGTATCCCAAGCGTTGAAGATGTCCAGGACAGGGTTGAAAAAATCATCGCTCAAAACGGCTATTTTGAAGTCGCACGCGCGTACATTATTTATCGCTATGAACACACCAAACAGCGTGAAAAAAAGCAGCAGGAATTCATAGAAAAAATTGAAAAAAACGCGCTCTTTGTGGTAAAACGTTCGGGAAGCCGTGAAAAGTTTTCATTGGAGCAGATCAAAAAGTGCCTTTCCCGATTTACCAAGGGATTTGAAGATATTGTCGATGTGGAAACTATTGCGTTGCAGTGCAGAAACGAGTTGTATGATGGCATTACAACCAAAGATATTTTTCACGCCCTTGTCATGACTACTCGGTCGATGATTGAGCAGGATCCAGGGTATTCAACGGTTGCTGTGCGTTTGTTGTTCCATGGTTTGTATCGCGAGGCGATCGGAGAAGATGTTTTTGATGCAACAAAACTTGACCAGCAGTATCGTGAGGCCTTTGTCCGCAATATTCGAAAGGGCGTTGAGATTGGCAGGCTTGAACCGCGCATGCTGACGTACGATCTTGATGCGTTGAGCAAGATACTTAAACCAGAGCGCGATGACTTATTTAAATTTTTGGGCGGCCAAGTGTTGTACGATCGATATTTTTTGCATGATCCTTATGATAATGGACGCGTCCTTGAAACGCCGCAGGCATTTTGGTTGAGAATTGCTATGGGACTCGCCCTTCGCGAAGCAAAAAAGACAGAGTACGTGAAAGAGTTTTATGAAGTCGTTTCGACTCTGCGATATGTCCCATCAACTCCAACCCTGTTTCATGCAGGAGCAGAGGTGCCACAACTTGCTTCATGTTATCTCAACACGGTTTCTGATTCGCTCGACCATATCTTTAAAGTGATTGGTGACAATGCTCAGATGTCAAAATGGTCTGGTGGCATTGGAACTGACTGGACCAATGTCCGCGGCACCGGTTCGCTTATCAAGGGCGTGGGTGTGGAAAGCCAAGGCGTGGTTCCGTTTCTCAAGGTTGCCAACGACACAACGCATGCAATCAATCGAAGCGGTCGCCGTCGGGGTGCGGCATGTGTGTATTTGGAAACATGGCACTATGACATCGAAGATTTTTTGGAGCTCCGCAAAAATACGGGTGACGAACGTCGTCGTACACACGACATGAACACGGCAAATTGGATTCCTGACTTGTTTATGAAGCGCGTGCGCGACGATGCGGATTGGACGCTATTTTCACCGCACGAAGTGCCGGATCTCCATGATATCTACGGCAAAAAATTCGAAGAGCGATACGTGCACTGCGAAAAGCTCGCTTCGACAGGCAAAATCAAGATGGTGAAAGTGCTGCGGGCACGTGATCTGTGGAAAAAAATGCTGGCCATGCTTTTTGAGACAGGTCATCCATGGATTACATTCAAAGATCCTTGCAATGTACGCTCGCCACAAGATCATGTCGGCGTGGTGCATAATTCAAATCTATGCACTGAAATTACCCTCAACAACTCTGAGGACGAGACAGCAGTATGTAATCTTGGATCAATTAATCTCGGGCGGCACATGAAGAGTGGCCAGCTTGACGTTGAGCTTCTCAAGAGCACGATCATCACTGGCATGCGCATGCTCGATAATGTGATTGACCTCAACTTTTATCCAACAAAAGAAACGCAAACGTCAAATTTGCGGCATCGTCCAGTCGGTTTGGGAATCATGGGATTCCAGGACGCACTCTATATGATGAATTACCGCTTTGATTCAGACGAGACGGTGCGTTTTGCCGATGAGAGTATGGAGATTATTTCCTATTACGCCATTATAGCTTCAACAGAGCTTGCGCGTGAGCGCGGACCATACCCAACGTTTAGCGGATCAAAGTGGGATCGGGGACTGCTGCCAATTGATACGCTTGATCTTTTGGAAAAAGAGCGAGGTGAGAAGGTTGAGGTTGCCCGAAGTTCACGGCTTGATTGGAACGTAGTGCGCGCGAACATAAAAAAATACGGGATGCGCAACTCAAACTGTCTTGCTATGGCGCCAACGGCAACCATTGGAAATATTTCCGGAGCTATCCCCACGATTGAGCCGATCTATAAAAATATCTACGTTAAATCAAACATGAGCGGCGATTTTGTCGTGATCAACTCATACCTTGTTGAAGATCTGAAAAAATTGAAGCTTTGGGATTTTGAAATGCTCGGAAAGATTAAGTATCACGACGGCAGCATTCGCGATATTCCTGAAATCCCCGGCATTCTCAAAGAGAAGTATAAGGAAGTCTTTGAGATCGAACCGGAGTGGATGGTAAAGGTTGCCGCTCATCGCGGCAAGTGGATCGACCAAAGTCAGTCGTTTAATATCTTCTTTAGAGGTTCTTCAGGAAAGGTGTTGAATGACGTGTATTTCCTGGCATGGTCAATGGGGCTTAAGACAACCTACTACTTGCGTACGTTGGCAGCATCACAAGTTGAAAAATCTACAGTCAATACCTCAGAATTCGGATCAACGCACAATCGAAAAGACTCTGTTGTAAAAACAGCCACTGTCCAAGAGCGTCAGACAACTGGCATCTCGGTGTCTGCATTTACTGGCAAATCGACGGTTGCATCAGTTGGCGCAGCAGCAGCACCCCAGATGTATGCGGATACACCGCAAGCCGTAACAGAATTAAAGCTTTGCAAGATCGAAGATCCGGACTGCGAATCATGTCAATAATGATTTACGATTTAAGAATATATTCGTAAATCATAAATCTTGAATCTATTTTTATGCCTATTACAAAAACCTCTGAAAAAGTAAATATCAACAATCGGCGCATTATTAATGGTGTTGATGCTGACGTGATCCAACTCTACCCCATGAAGCATATGTTCGCATGGACGGCATATAATGTTGGCAATTCCAACCACTGGCTGCCTACCGAGATCACCATGCAGAACGATATTGAGCAGTGGAAGTCCGCAGACACGCTTACCGAAGACGAGCGCCGGGCATTTAAGACTGTGTTGGGGTTTTTTACAACAGCCGACTCGATTGCTGCAAATAATATTGTGATGGCAGCCTACAAGCATGTAACGAGCCCTGAGTGCCGTATGTACTTATTGCGCCAGGCATATGAAGAGGCGATTCACACGCACGCGTATCAATATATCGTTGAGAGCCTCGGCCTTGATGAGGGGGAGATTTTTAACATGTACCGCGAGATCGACGCAATCTATAACAAAGATGCGTTTGTCCTGAGTTTTAACGAAGGAGTTTTTGACGGCAACTTTAAGACAGGCACTCTTGAAGCTGACCAAAAGTTTTTGGAAAATATTGTCGTGTTTTCCATCATCATGGAAGGAATCTTTTTCTACAGCTCTTTTGCCGTGATGTTTGGATTCCAGCGGCAAAATAAAATGGTTGGATCAGCCGAACAGATACAGTACATTATGCGCGATGAGTCGCAGCACCTGAACTTCGGTATTAATGTGATTAATACTATTCGAGAAGAACAGCCCGAGCTTTGGACAAAAGAATTTCAAGAAAAAATGATTGGTCTTATACGTCAAGCAACAACACTTGAGTATACGTTTGCGCAAGAAGTGTTTCCAAAAGGCATTTTTGGCATGAACGCCGAAAGTTTTAAGCAGTACATCGAGTATATTGCCGATCGCCGCTTGGTGCGCATTGGACTCCCCGTGCAGTATGGCAGCACCAATCCATTTCCTTGGATGTCGGAAGCAATTGACCTCAACAAAGAGAAGAACTTCTTCGAAACACGAGTGACTGAGTATTCTGTCGGTGGCACTCTCGAGTGGTAAATGGATAGCTTTTAGCTTGTAGCTTTTCCGCGGAGTATATGAATAATGCCGGGAAGAAGCGAGATAGCAACAATACCCGCAATGATTGGCAAGAGATAGCGATCAATATCTGGTATCACATTTCCTAAGACGTATCCTAAGAGCGTAAGTCCCCATGTCCAGACAAATCCTCCAAGAAGAGTATAGAGAACAAAACTTCGGTAGTTCATGCGGGCAATGCCAGCGAAAATAGGCGTAAACGTTCTCATAATCGGAAAGAAGCGCGCGAAAAAAATTGCTTTATTACCATGCTTCTCAAAGAAGACCCTCGTCTTTTCAAGATGGTTTTTGTGAAAGAACAAAGAGTCTTCACGCGAAAAAAGTTTTGGACCGACTCGTTTGCCAAAAGCATAGCCGACCATATTTCCAATGACCGAGGCGATAAAAAGACACAGAAGAAGAAGGCGAATATCTAATAGGTGTTGCGAAGCAAAAAAACCTGCTGTAAAAAGAAGGCTATCACCGGGAAAAAAGAATCCGACGAAGAGACCAGTTTCGGCAAAGACAATAAGCGTAACGCCCACCAGGCCCCCTGCTTGAATAAGTGTTCGCGGATCGAGGTGTGATACAACTTCCGAGATCATTGAGAGACTATAGCAGATTTTGTAGCAAGAGCAATGGTTGGTGCCGATACGGTTTTGGCAGCTTTTCGTCGCGCGAAGAATTTGCGCACCTCATCAGGAATGATAATGGTAGAAGCGATAGCGATACAACTTGCCCACTCAGCCAATGAGATGTGTGTGAGACTTAAGACTTCCTGTAAGAAGGTTTGGGTGAGTGCCAAGAATTGGAGCGTGACGACAATACATATTGCACCGATAAGATAACGATTTGAAAAAGGATTGATACGGAAGAGTGACGTCATGTTCGAGCGCGTATTGAAGGCATTAAACCACTGAAATGCTGCCAATGTCGTGAGCGATAGCGTGAGTGCCTTTGGCATGTCGATGGCGTACCACGAAATGAACATAAGAAGGGTTCCAGTCGACATCCACATGCTTATAAGAAAGATGCGAGAAAAATCCGTTTTATCAATAAAGGTTCGGCTCCTTACCAGCATTTTTTGCAGAAAGTGCGAGCCTCCTCGCCGCTCCATGCCAAGCGCCAATACTAAGAATCCGTCCGTAATAAGGTTGAGCCAAATGATTTGCGCAGGAAGAAGCGGTAAGGGAAGGCCAAACAGCAATGACGCGCCGATAATGGTTGATTCTGCAAGACTCGTTGAGAATAAATAAAACAATACGCGGCGCATTGCATAAAAAATACGCCTTCCTTCCTCGATCGCGCTCACGATGCTGGTAAAATTATCATCGAGCAAGATAATATCAGACGCTTCCTTTGCTACTTCGGTGCCGATTTTGCCCATTGAAATGCCAAGATCAGCAGCCACCAGCGCCGGCGCATCATTCACACCATCGCCAGTCATGGCAATGATTTTTCCAATACGTTTGTATCCTTGCACAAGTATCATTTTGTGCGCGGGCGTAACGCGAGCAAATACTGTTGTAGTTGGGAGGTGCCTATCCAATTCTGCTGCACTCATGTATTCCAGCTCTTCGCCAGTAAGAATATGGTCGCCATCACGGTAAATACCTGCTTGGGTCGCAATCGCTTGCGCTGTGAGAGCATGATCACCAGTTATCATCACAACCTGCACTCCGGCTGTTTGGGCTTTTTGCACTGCCGCGCGCACTTCACTGCGAAGCGAATCTTCCATACAATAAAACCCTTCAAGGCACAGCTCGTTTATATGTGTCGCATTAAATTCCGATGCATCGGAAAGCGAGAGTTTTTTAGAGCCGAAACAAATAACACGATAGCCTTTTTGTGAGGAGGCAAAAATAGCTTCTTCAAGGAGTTTTTTACGATCGGCAGTCAAGGGAGAAATGCCTTTTTCTGTTCGGATGTTTTTGGAAAGTGCTATGACTGCCTCGGGAGCGCCAGCAAGAGCAACAACATAGCCGCTTTTATCTTTGTGCAGCGTTGCGTGGTAACGGACCTTATAGTCAAATGGCAACTCTGATACGCGTGGGTACTGCTGTTCAAGTTCTTCTTTAGATATGCCAATTTTTTCAGAGAGTACCACCATGGCAGCTTCTGTTGGATCTCCGTTTACCTTCCATTCATGCGTGTCTTCTTGGAGCGCCACGTGGGCATTTGAGGAGAGAAGGGCAAGTTTGTTGATGTGAAGGAGTTCTTCTTGTTGTGCGGGAACTACATCTCTTCCATCACGGCTTATTGTACCCTTGGGGTCGTAACCAACTCCTGACACGTCAAAAAATACGCCTTGCGTATAGACACGTTTTGTCGTGAGTTCGTTGCACGTGATAGTACCAGTCTTGTCTACTGCGATAATATGGGCCTGCCCCAGAGCCTCGACAGCTTGCATCTTTTTCACCAGCGCGTTGCGGCGCGCCATATACCACACGCCGTTTGCCAGTATCAGGGTAACAACAATAGGTAGCCCTTCAGGTATGAGCGAAACGGCCATCGATACAACAGTGGCAAACATAGTCTCAGCAGAGTTGCCCATCACAACTCCGAGCAGAAAGATGCCAGCACAGGTTGCGGCGACAATTTTCAAAATAGTCTGAGAAAGGTTTTTAATGTCTTGTTTCAAAGGAATATCGGTATCCATTGTGGCAACGGCTGTACTCACTTTACCTATCTCCGTTTCCGTGCCTGTTGCCACACAGATAGCAAGGCCGTTTCCTCCAACAATCGACGATCCTTTCAAAAGTATATTTTTTCTGTCTGCCACCGGTGTATCTTTCTTTTTGAGAAGGGCAGGGGATTTGTTGACAACACCAGACTCGCCAGTGATTGCGGATTCGTCCACGCGGAGACCAAAACTTTCAATAATACGCGCGTCAGCTGGAACTTTTTCTCCTTCTTTCACAATGAGAATATCTCCCGGCACAATTTCATTATCGGGAATAATGATTTCTTGCTTATCACGAAGGACCGTTGCTTGGGTTGTAATAAATTTTTTGAGTGCAGCAAGGGTGTTTTGCGCACGGCCTTCTTGAATGGTACCCAGAACAGCATTGAAACCAAGGATAAAGGCTATGATGAGAGCGTCATTGAATTCGTGGAGCAAAAATAAGATAAGGCATGCGCCAACAAGGACAAAGATGAGCGGGCTCTGAAACTGCGATATAAAAATGTGAAGAATCGTTTCTTTCTTTTTTTCAGGCAATGCGTTTGCTCCATAGGTTGCAAGGCGCTTTCGTGCTTCATCAGACGAGAGGCCGTGCGAAAGGTCAGTTTGCAATTCTTGCGCAATTGCTGCCGAGGTAAGGGTGTGCCAGAGGGACATAATCGAGTGGATAGTTTGTAGTGAGTAGTGAGTAGTGTTGGAGTTGAATTTGGTTGGAGTTCGTGGTATCGTGCGGGTACATCCAGTGTATCATTTTTTACCCTTTCTTTATAGATATGTCTGATCTTTCTGTTCTTATTATGAGTGCGCTCGTTCTTGTCGCGGGGTTTGCTGTTATGGCCGTCTTTTTTTCGCATTCACTCAAAAAAGCGCATGAAGAGTTGGCGCGTGCGGCAAAGGAGCATGTAGGGAGCGGGCAGGTTTTAGCGCAAAAAGATCTTGAGTCAAAAAAAGATTCAATAGCTCAGCTTGTCCAAGAGATGCGCCGTGAGATTGCGGAAACACGGGAGCGGATGGAAAAAAGCGACCAACAGCGCATTGCAACTTTTTCGACGATCAAGCAAGAGTTGGATACGCATAAAGACATTATGCATCAGCTGCGCGGAAGCACGGATGACCTAAAAAAAATTTTGTCGAACAACCAGTTGCGTGGGGCATTTGGAGAACAGGTGGCAGAAAATCTTTTGAAGATGGCAGGATTTGTAGTGGGGCAAGATTATATCTACAACAAAGAGCAGGAGAGCACCGATACACGCCCAGACTACACTTTGTTTTTGCCAGACAAAACAAAGATCAATATTGATGTGAAATTTCCGTATGCTGCGCTTATGAAAATGTCATCAACCGATGACAAGCAGGAGAAGGAGCTTCATACGCGCCAGTTTGCGACAGACGTAAAACAGAAAATCAAGCAGGTAACGAATCGCGACTATATCAATCCCGAGGACAAGACCGTTGATTTTGTTGTGCTGTTCATTCCCAATGAGATGATTTTTTCGTTCATCTACGACCAGTTGCACGAAGTGTGGGAAGAGGCGATGCAGCGAAAGGTGATCATGACAGGGCCATTTAGCTTTACGGCGATTTTGCGTATGGTCAAACAAGCCTACTCAAACTTTCGCTACCAAGAGAATCTGCACCATGTGATTGGACTTATCCAGAAATTTGAGATAGAGTATGGCAAATTTTCAGAAAGCTTAGATACGCTCGGTGACAGGCTAGAGTCAGTAAAAAAGCAGTTTGACGCCGTATCTAAGACACGAAGTAACTCGCTACAAAAAGTGATCAATCAGATTCAGAACCAAAATATCTTACCCGAGCCATCGAGCGAAGAAACTCAAGGTCAAAAATTATAAGAGGAAGGGTGCGTGAGCGGTTGAAACGGCAGTCCTGGAAAGACTGTAGGGGTGAAAGCTCCTCGGGGGTTCGAATCCCCCCCCTTCCGAAGAATTTCAGAATCTGAATTCTGGCCGGAAATATGTCAAAGATTTTTATTATCGTTTCTGTTGTTGTGCCGCTTGTTTTGTATTTTGTCTTTCCACTGGTTTTGGCGCGATTCGCTCAAAGGGCCGTTTCGCGCACGCCACTTGCTATTGCATGCGTCTTATTTTTTGTGTCGTGGTATCTTCCATCGCCGGATATCGAGGGACGGTATACCGCGTTTACTACGCATGCGGTCGGCGGGGGAGTGTTCACTGGATTTCTATGGTTGTATGTGCGACAGTTTTTTTCGCGGAAGTTCCAACCGTTAACTGAACTCGCGATACTCTATTTTTTTGTCAGTGGTCTTGGTGTTGCAAATGAACTTTTTGAGTTCGCGGTTGTCACATTTGGTTTTGCGCGTCTTGATCCGTCGGACACATGGTGGGATCTGGTGGCAAATACGATTGGCGTCTCTGTGTTTTGGATTGGCACTCTTTTCTGGAAAAGGATTAAGTAAAATAATGAAATAATCCGCGCCGGCAGGAGAAACTTGAGCACCCCAAAGCTATTTGCTATGGTAGTTCATAGCAATAATTGATCAGAGATGAAAATCTTTGTGCGAGTGACGCCTGGCGCTGCCTTTCAGTCTATTGAACAGATTGACGATACTCACTATCATGTAAAAGTGACTGCTCGACCTCACGACGGTAAAGCCAATGAAGCAGTCATCAAGGTGCTCGCGAAGCATTTTCGAGCTCCGAAGAGTGCAATCGAGCTCTGTTCAGGGCGCACCAGCAGAACAAAGGTATTTGAGATACATTGTTGAATGTATTCACTATGATAACAACAGAAGACATCGAACGCGTCGATATTATCGACGAGCAGGGTAATGTGATTGAAACCATGCTCAAGAGCGAGTCGCACGCCAAAGGACTCCTTCATAAATGCGTTATCAGCGAAGTGGTTGACTCACAAGGTCGGTGGCTTTTGGTCAAACAGGCAGGTGATCGGCAAGATGCGGGGCAGTATGTGTCGCCGGTTGGCGGCCATGTGAGCGCAGGAGAGACCGAAGAAGAGGCGTTGCGGCGCGAGGCAGAGGAAGAAGTCGGTTTGGTGGGTGATCTAAAGTTTGAATACATTAATCGAGCTGTTTTCAATCGATTCGTTATTGGAAGACAGGAGAATCATCTCTTTGTCATGTACAACATTTTTTCAGACGAAGTCCCTAAGCTCGGAGTAGAGTCTGTGGACTATACATACTTCACGGAAAGTGAGTTGAAAGATGAACTGCATAAAAATCCACAGATGTTTGGTGATGCGTTTCATTTTGTCATCAAGCAATTTTTCCCACACCTCGTAACGGAAGAGACGCCATCGCATGTATGACCTATTTGGACGCAAGTATCTTAGGAGTTATTGAGGGAGTTACTGAGTTTTTGCCAATATCCTCAACAGGTCATATGATATTGGCGTCAACGTTTTTGGGTATTCCTAACACGGAGTTTTTAAAAACATTTGAGATTGTCATTCAGCTCGGCGCTATTTTAGCAATCGTTTTTTTGTACGCCAAGCATATTTTTCACAGCAAGCACCTTCTCCAAAAAACACTTCTCGCATTTATCCCAACGGGAGTCATTGGCGTGGTTGCCTATGCTGTGATCAAAACACATTTATTTAATCCTGTCATCGTATCTGTCGCGCTTATTCTCGGTGGTATTATTCTTATCCTACTCGATAAAAAAATGAGCGCCACAAAGGAGTCGGAGTATCAAAAGCTCGAGGAGATATCGTATCCAAAAGCTCTTAGTATTGGTCTTTGCCAAGGCATTTCCGTGATACCCGGTGTCTCGCGCGCAGCAGCTACCATCATAGGTGGTATGGCGAGCGGCCTTTCAAAAAAAGAGGCAATGGAGTTTTCTTTTTTTCTTGCAATACCAACAATGGGAATGGCAACAGGGTATGACCTTTATAAATCATCGGCTGGTATCACGCCATCAGATATTGGTCTTCTTGCGTGGGGTGGCATCGTTTCATTTTTCACGGCATGGATTGCTGTGAAGCTGTTTGTGAAGTATGTCGAACGCAACGGTTTTGCGTTGTTTGGGTACTATAGAATTATTATTGGCATTCTTTTTCTCCTGTTTGTTAAATAATATAAAACTATGCTACTAAAAAAAGACGAGAGCACGAAAAAAACGTATGGTGAGTCCGCAACAGTGTGGGAATACGAAGTGCCGAGCGAACGCATGAGCTTTGCACTCGCAGCCATTGACGGTAGGTATCCCGCAAGCGGTATGGCGGTGAATCTCAAATGCGAGCAGATGAATTATGTTCTTTCTGGCGCAGGTGTTGTTCATTCAGAGTTTGGGGACTTTCCAATTGAAGAAGGCGATGTGTATCACGTTAAGGAACACGAGCAATATTGGATTGAAGGTTTTCATCTTACAATCGTTTTGGTGAACGCTCCAGCCTGGAAGCGAGAGCAGTACAGTGTGTGTTAATGATCTATAGCTATGACCAATCACGATTTTTACGAGCAAAATAGAGATTTCACAAAGATTCCTGTACAAAAGATCTCATCTTTTGATCCAGAAATACAACCACATGTTATTCCGATGTACAATCATCCCGCTCGCCAAGGAGAGGATCTTGAAAATCGAGTACGTGAAATAGCAGAGCAACGTTGTTGGTGGCTCGATAATGAGTTTGTCGAAAAAAAGCCGCGCGAGCAGTTTGAATTTTTAGTGAATGGAGAGTCCTTTTCTGTTTACAATTATGGAAATCCGTTAACGCGCGAAGAAACGCAATCCATACAAAGAGTCGTCAGTATCTATTCACAAATAGCAGACGGGCGAGTATTAAAAACAGCGCGAAGCATTGTGATCAATAATACGGATCGACAGGATATAACTGTTCTTCGCGGAGGAAATCAAAATGGAAGAGTGCATCCCGGCGCAATGGACCAAGAACTCCTTACGCAAAAATATAAGCTCAAAAAAGCTATATCCAAAGAAATGTTGTTTAGTGTTCCTCGAATGGTTGAGATCAATCCCCAGGCGCGTCTCAATTCTGGAATAAAAGGTGCGGGAACACCGAACAGCACCGCATTTGAAGGGGATCTTGTTCACGAGCTTGGGCATGTTCTCGATGATATGCTCAATATACGATCGCAATGGAATAGCGGCTGGCGGGGAGAAGAATTTGATAAAGATAATCCACCCCCCACGTCATATGGTCGATTAAATGAAGCAGAGGATATTGCAGAGAGTATCAGGATTTTTTTACTCAATCCATTATTTGCAAAAGGTCGGCGCGAGAGGGGATATGGCAACCTTGCTCAAAAATGGGAACAAGGAAGGGCGACATTATTGAAACAACTTTTAGGCGATCCCTCGAAAATCAAAGCATTAAAAATACCAATGGAAAAAAGAACAGGAAACACGATTCAAATGCCGGCAGTTCCAAAGCGTATTGAATATGTGCTTGTTCGAGAGCAAGGGCACACACCTGAAAATCAACCGAGTAGCATAAGAAGTATTCGTAAGATTACTAATAGTGATCGAGATATTAATGAGGTGAGAACTGCTCTGCATGCACTTCAACAGGAACAACATGGGCAAGCACAGCCCATTTCGCGACAACAACATCAGAAACAGTCAGAGAAAAACGGCTTTATGGACGGTGTCCGGCAATATATCAGATCTCTTTTTGTGTGGAGAGATTAGCATCACATCAAAAAAGGTATTAGTGAGTTGTTTTAAAATACTATGCGAAAAAAAATACGGGTTGGAATTCTTTTTGGAGGTAAATCGGTGGAACATGAAGCATCTTTGTTGTCGGCAAAAAATGTCGTTGATGCCATGGACAAAGAAAAATATATGCCAGTTATGATGGCAATTGATCGTAATGGCGTGTGGTTGGTCGATGGTCAGCGAGTTGCTTTGGTGCCCGAGGGCAGAGGAGAGCTTGTTTTTGTTGACACGGGTAAGAAAGAGCATGTTGATGTTGTTTTCCCTGTCTTGCATGGCACATTTGGTGAAGATGGGACAATTCAAGGAGCTCTGAAAATTGCAGATGTCCCATTTGTGGGCTCAGGTGTTCTCGCATCCTCAGTTGGCATGGACAAAGATGTTGCTAAAAGACTTTTACGCGACGCCCGTATTCCCATTGCGCGTTTCGAAGTATACACGTCATCAGACGCCATTCAGTTTTCCATACTGGCAAAACAGTTTGGTTTGCCACTCTTTGTAAAGCCAGCTAATGCCGGATCATCGGTTGGCGTGCATAAGGTACGAACCGAGGAAGAGTTCGTATCAGCCATTGCCAATGCATTTCAGTATGATAAAAAAATTCTTATTGAAGAGTGTATAGTTGGTCGCGAAATCGAGTGCGCGGTTTTAGGAAATGAGCATCCTAAGGCATCATTTCCAGGCGAGATCATCCCGAGCGTTGATTTTTACACCTACCAAGCGAAATATTTTGACGAAAGTCTTGTTGAGCTCCACGCCCCCGCACAACTATCACAAGAAGAGACAAACCTCGTCCAAGACCTTGCATTGAGGACGTACAAAACCTTGTGTTGCGAAGGTTTGAGTCGTATCGATTTTTTTCTTAACGAGAACGGTGAACTACTAGTGAATGAAATTAATACGATCCCAGGATTTACTTCCGCGAGTATGTATCCGCTGCTTTGGCTAAAAAGCGGTATTGCATACCCCGCGCTTATCGATCAACTTATCATGTTTGCCTTTGAGCGATTTGAAAAAGAGCAGAAACTGCACTACACCCCACCATTGACCAGCGCTAACTCTTAAAAAGATTACAAACAGAATGCCGTATTTTTCTTCAAAAAAGCAATACTATTTTCTTCAAACTCCTCTTCGTTGAACCTGCCGCTGGCGGGTTTTCTTTTTATCGGATACAATTGCAATGAAATATGTTTTTCAAAAAGAATCGAAAAAAAGAACCAAAACTTCTCCTCATTCAAGGAAGTCTTTCGCCGCATTCAAAAACATCGCTCCTTATCGATGAGGCAGCCGTCATGCTTAAGAAAAAAGGAGTGGCACACTACGAGATCTTTGATATTCGCACGTATGATCTTGATTTTTGCAATGGCCGAGAACTCAACGAGTACTCGCAAGACACTCAAAAAGCCTTTTCACTCATCGAATCAGCCGATGCTTATATTTTTGGCATGCCAGTGTACTGTTACTCAATATCGGGCGGTTTAAAAAATCTTATTGATCTCACCTCCAATGCCATGCAAGACAAAATCGCAGGCATCATGTGTAATTCAAGCGGTATCCGCTCCTATTTGGCTTCTCTTGACCTTCTTAAAATTCTTTCCTACGAAGCACATATTACAACCGTGCAGCCTATTGTGCACACCTATAAGGAATCATTTAAGAATGACAAGATTTTTGATGAAAAAGTGCTCGAGGTTATGGAAGAGATGATCGATGGGCTCATAAAGTTCATGAAGGCTTGACATGAGTGATGGAGTAGGGTAGACTCGGTTGGTTAATACATACCAATTGAGTATGAATAAATGCTCATCGGCCCGGACACGCACCGGAGCGCTTCATTTAACGCAAAAGGTTGATTACGGCCTTTTTTTGTTATCGGTGCTTGCTCGCCAAAAATCAGAAGGTCAACTTTCCATACGCACAATTACGAAGGAGCATCAACTCAGTTTCGCCTTTTTGCAAAAAGTTGCGCGGCTTTTGAAGAACAGCGGACTTATTGTTGCGTCGCGCGGAAAATACGGTGGGTACACGCTTGCTAAGTCGCCAAAGCATATCCGACTCAAATCGGTTATCGATGCGCTCGAAGGCCCTTTAACACGTATCGATTGCGCTTATGGTTCGTGTGCACGGCAAGAGTTTTGCTCTCTTCAAAAAGGATTGAAGAAAATAAACGACGAGATCACTCAAAGTTACTTATCTAAAACACTCAGTTCCCTTATCGAGTAATATGAAACCACAAACCAAACAATCACTGCAAGTAAAACATGTTTCAATAGCAATAGGCGACGTGGTTGTAGTGCGCGATGTGTCGCTCACCATCAAGCCAGGGGAGACGCATATTCTCATGGGTCCAAACGGCTCGGGTAAAAGCACGCTTCTCAATGGCTTAGCAGGAAATCCCAAATATACCATTACGTCTGGCCGTATGGTGTTGAATGGAAAAAGTATTGCAAAAAAATCACCAACCGAACGCGCGCATGCAGGGCTTTTTTTGGCTTTTCAACATCCAGTAGATATTCCCGGGGTACGCGTAGCGACTTTACTTCGTCAAGCCGTACAAAGTCAAACCGGCATACGTTTTGCGAAGCAAAAGTTTGGCGGGTTTTCTGTTCCAGCATTCACCGATACGCTCCGAACAATAGGGAAGTCGTTGAATATGGATGAGCGTTTTGCTGCACGTATGCTCAATGTTGGATTTTCGGGCGGAGAGCGGAAAAAAAGCGAGGTGCTTCAAATGGCAGTGCTCCAACCAGCGTATGCGCTTCTTGATGAGATTGACTCGGGGCTCGATGTTGATGCCTTAAGAAATGTTGCCAGCCTTATACAGACTGTGCAGCGCCAAACAAAGGCCGGCCTTTTGATAGTAACGCACAACCCGCAACTCCTTGAATATATTTCGCCAACCCATGTGCATGTTATGGTCGCTGGGCGAGTAGTGGCAAGCGGAAAAAAAGAACTCGCATCAGAAATTCACGCGCAGGGATTTGAGCGATATATTTCTAAAAAGTTAAAAAAGAATGAAAGCAAAAAAAGTAAAAAGTAAAACAATCACTGATGCAGCAGCTAACTTTGTTACCAAGACAAAGAGTCTTTTTGTATCACGTCCTGGCTTAAGTGAAGATGTAGTGCGGATGATTTCACGGCAAAAAAAAGAGCCTGCATGGATGCAGGCACGCCGCTGTGAGGCGTATAATCTATTCAAACAAAAACCGCTTCCGACATGGGGCGCTGATCTTTCAGCAATTGACTTTGATTCCATTCACTATTACGTACGCCCTAGCGACAAGGTGAATCGTTCATGGGATGAGGTGCCACAGGAGATCAAAGAAACGTTCGACAAGCTCGGTGTGCCGCAGGCAGAGCGCGCGTACCTTGCGGGGAGTGGGGCCCAATTTGAATCGGAGATGATCTACCACTCGCTGGAAAAGAGCTTGAAAAAACAAGGCGTCATTTTCGAGTCAACCGATGTCGCTCTCAAAAAATACTCAGAGTATTTCAAGAAATATTTTGGCACCATCGTACCGGCAACCGACAATACGTTTGCTGCACTCAACAGTGCTGTATGGTCGGGAGGAACGTTTCTGTACGTGCCAAAAGGTGTGCATGTTGCATTGCCGCTCCAGGCGTACTTTCGTATCAACAGCGCTGCCATGGGACAGTTCGAACGGACGCTTATTATCGCCGATGAGGGCAGTTCTGTTCACTATGTGGAAGGCTGTACCGCACCAACGTATAGTTCGGACTCCCTACACTCAGCTGTTGTAGAGAGTATTGTGCACAAAGGCGCGCGCGTTCAATATACGACTATTCAAAACTGGTCGAATAATGTGTACAATCTTGTTACCAAGCGAGCGAGCGTGCATGAGAGAGGGGAGATGATATGGCTTGATTGCAACCTTGGCTCAAAAGTTACGATGAAGTATCCTTCTATTATCTTACGTGGTGAAGGTGCCAAGGGCGAGATTCAATCGCTGGCATTTGCCGGGCGTGGACAGCATCAAGACACTGGCGGCAAGGTGATTCACACAGCGCCGCACACCAGTTCGCGTATTGTCTCAAAATCCATAAGTAAAGGAGGGGGCCGTACGTCGTATCGAGGATTGGTAAAGGTTGCCAAAGGCGCTAAGGGCGCGCAAACCCATGTTGCATGCGACGCGCTTCTTCTTGATTCACGGTCACAATCAGACACCTATCCAACCATGGATATTAAAGAACAGGATGTTGCAATCGCGCATGAGGCAAGTGTTGCAAAAATAAGCGACGCAGAGCTTTTTTACCTCATGAGCCGCGGATTGAATCAGGAACAAGCAATGTCGTTGGTGGTAAATGGCTTTAGCGAGCAGATCGTGCGCCAGCTGCCCATGGAGTACGCACTTGAGCTGAATCGTTTGATTGAACATGAGATGAAAGGAGCAGTTGGATAATGCAGAGTTTGTATACAAAAACATTGAATATCGGTGAACTTGTTGTGGGAAAAGAATCAACGGAGTTGGCATGCGTAGTATCCAAAGGATGGAGCGGGGTAAAAAAAGTAACGATCAAAAACATCTACCCGCAATCGCGCGTATCGCTTTCACTGTTTATTATTGCCAAAGGAAATGAAACTTTTTCGTTTGAGATCGATACGATCAATGCTGCGCCAGAGACAGTAATGCAGATTGCCATTCGATCGTTGGTGAGCGATACAGCTTCGGTTTCATTTCGAGGTGTGGCTCGAATAGAGAAAAAGGCGCATCAAACAAGCGTGCACGTCTCGCATCACTCGCTATTGTTATCCGATACAGCACGAGCATATTCACTCCCTTCCATGGAAATACTTCACGATGATGTAAGGGCAGGCCACGCAGTAACGATCGGTAAAATAGACGAAGAACAACTGCTGTATCTACAGTCCCGCGGACTTTCACGGGACCAAGCCAGAGATCTTATTGTCCAAGGATTTCTTTTTTCAGAGCTCGAAAAGATTGATTCTTCTCTTCGCGGCAGAGTACATAACGATATCAAAAAATGTTTGACCAAAAAAAAATAAAAAAAGAATTCCCCATTTTTAGTCGAAAGATCAACGGCAAACCGTTGGTCTATCTTGATAATGCTTCAACAACACAAAAACCTGAGTGTGTTTTAGATGCTCTTACGAACTACTATTCATCGCACAACGCCAATATCCATCGCGGGATTCATCAGCTTTCTGAAGAATCAACCGTAGCCTATGAAGCGGCGCGAAAAAGAGTAGCTCGTTTTATTCATGCGCGCAAATCAGACGAGATTATTTTCACCAAGAACTGTACCGACGCTATCAATCTTGTTGCCAAGGGGTTTGCTTCACAGATTATCGGCAAAGGCGATGAAATTATTATAAGTGCTTTTGAGCATCACTCAAATCTTGTGCCATGGCAGGAGCTGACAAAAGCAAAGAAGGCAGGCTTAAAGGTTGTTCCTCTTGCAAAAGATTTGACCTTTGATATGAACGCATACAAACGTATGCTGTCCACGCGAACAAAAATGGTATGCATGACGGCACAATCCAATGTATTAGGCACGGTGTTGCCGATCAAAAAAATTGTTCAGGAAGCTCACAAAGTTGGCGCCTATGTTTTGGTGGATGGTGCACAAAGTGTTGGTCATGGAAAGACTAATGTTCAAAGTCTTGGGTGCGACTTTTTTGCCTTTTCTGCTCATAAGATGCTAGGGCCAACGGGTGTTGGCGTGCTGTATGGCAGGTATGATCTTTTAGAGAAGATGGTTCCAGTAATCTTTGGGGGCGATATGGTTACGATTGTCGAGCAGCACTCTGCGCAGTACCAACGGCCTCCCTATCGCTTTGAGGCGGGCACGCCCAATATTGCCGATGTCATTGCTTTTGTGGCAGCGCTTGATTACCTCGAAAAGATCGGGCTCGATGCCATTCATGCCCATGAGCAGAAATTGACAACGTATGCACGCACTCGATTCAGCGAATATTCTGGAGTGAACATCGTTGCGCCTCCACTGGAATACTCGGGCGGCATCGTGTCGTTTATTGTTCCTTCCGTGCATCCTCATGATGTTGCAACTGTCTTTAACCAAGAAGGCGTGGCGATACGTTCAGGATTGCACTGTGCCGAGCCGCTTGTCCGATCGCTTGGTGTTGATGCACTCTGCCGCATGAGTTTTTATTTGTATACAACGCAAGAGGACATCGATCGCGCTGTGCGGGCACTCCAAAAAACCCGCCAAATTTTTTGCAGAGCAAAAACTTAGGCGGGCAGGCCTACACAAGAAAAAGCTAAAACCTAGCACCTAACACCTAGAACCTAACGACATGGATCTATACTCAGAAATCATTCTTGACCACTATCGCAACCCCCATCATGCGCGGCTCTTACAAAAACCGAGCGTTCGCGTGAAAGAACATAATCCTCTGTGCGGCGATACTATTGAGCTTGATCTTCTTATTCAAAACGATCACATTGAAAATGCGGGATTTAAAGGAACAGGGTGCGCTATAAGTCAGGCAAGTGCGTCCATGCTCATGGATATGTTGATCGGCAAAAAGGTGGGAAGCGTAAAAAAACTTTTTTCAAAGCAGGTGATTGCCATGCTTGGCGTACCTTTGAGTCCGGCGCGAGCCAAGTGCGCGCTTTTACCGCTTGTCGCAGCAAAACATGCAATTCTTAAACTCAATCTTCAATGAAAAAAATAACTCCTACGCCAATCGCAAAACGAACTGGCCCTTTGTGGGACGCTCTTCGCACAGTCCTTGATCCTGAGCTAGGATATAGTATTGTGGATTTAGGGCTGGTGTATGGTGTAAAATGCACCAATGGCAGACTCGTTGTTACTAGCACTTTTACTAGCATGGGGTGTCCCGCAGGTCCTCAAATTATACGAATGATCGAAGAAGCTGGTGACAGCATCCCTGGAATTACGAGTGTTCGCGTGGATGTTGTCTGGGAGCCAGTCTGGGGTCCAGATATGGTAAATCCAGACCTCGGATTATTATTATGAAACCCAGTATATCATCAACGAGTTTATTCCAAATAGTTTATGTTTTTCTAGACTTTTCTGTATTTATAAGCAAAAATAAGCTTTTTTATATCGTTTTACTTTTTCTGAACAAAAACATAAACTCTCGTTGT
>JACQRZ010000015.1 GCA_016206235.1 Candidatus Uhrbacteria bacterium | reverse complement strand
GCGCAAAAAAGAATCAAGCCGGACAAGCCTACTACTGGGTAGACGCTGTGATATTTTGATTGTGAGATAGTAATTGTTTTGAAATAATATTCTTTGCTATATCAAATCTCGTTTTGCTCAAGCGCCCACCAAGAAGAACTGCTGTTACTTCACGATTATCGTGAAGAACACGTACAGCAAAATTATATCCTGCCTCGTCAGTGAATCCGGTTTTTGCATATGATACATACGGCTCGGTGATAAGTTTATTTGTATTCTGTATAGTAACTTTGCGTTTGGTATTCACTACATTCATGACATAGGTTGCCGTCGCTGTTGCACGCATGATATCTGGATGACCAAATGCCGTCTTTGCAAGAAGTGCGACATCTTTGGCCGTCGACTGATTCTGAGGGTCTAATCCTGTGCAGTCTGCAAACGTCGTATGTGTCATACCCAAGAAACGCGCCTTTTCATTCATACGTGAGACAAACGCCTTTTCTGAAAGTCCCGTCGATCGTGCCAGTGCTTTAGCAGTGTTATTGGCCGAACCAACGAGCGTTGCATAAAACAAATCTTTTACAACGGCGACTTCATTTTTTCGAAAAGCAACTTTTGCTGGCGCAGCATCATCGCTCGGACGTATCGTTACTTTTGAAAACCATCCTGGATTATGATCAAGAAACACGAGCGCCGTCATGAGCTTTGTAAGACTCGCGATTGGTAAAAGAGTGTGTTCATTTTTCGCATACAACACGGCAAGCTTATCATCAAGCACGTATCCTGCATGCATACCTTTCATCATGTCATTAACCTCTGCTACTTCTCTGCGCGGGCTTAACAGCGCAACATACGAAAACGGCAATGAAAAAGCCGATGTTACACTACCTTTTTCATTGAGATTTGACCGCAAAAAAAACCATGCCTTTTTATTTCTGTCATAATACGCAATGCTGGGATCATCAACTATTGAACTTTTTGCTTGCAAACTCAGAATGAGTGGTTGTTGAGGTTTTACTCGCTTAAGATCATACGCATACACATCGCTTGCGAATACGTGTGTAATAGGCGGTGGAACAAAAAATGGGGCATCTGTGCTGGAATATTTTTTTTCAATCGATAATTGAACGGGCGCGGTAAATGTTTTTGGAAAAACACTGACACCAAAGAGACCATCCGTACTTTTTGCTGAATACCCTTTTTCTAGCGTTGCTGCGTCAATATGCAATTCCTGTGCATGCGCAAAAAAAGCGACGCTCAAAAGAGCGTACGTACTGACAAAAAAGAAAAAAAATTTTTGTGTTGCTTCAACCATGTTTTTTTAGTATATCATACTTTGCTGATCCCTAAACTCTTGTTCGCAAAAAAGTCTCTATAAATGGCAAAATCTCACCGTCTAGCACTCCTTGCACATCCTGTGTCTCGTGGTGTGTACGATGATCTTTTACCAAACGATACGGATTCAGCACATAGGAACGTATCTGATTGCCCCATGCGGCCTCACTGTAACTTCCACGCAGAGCCTTTTTTTCTTCTTCGGTGTTTGACTCAGCGAGCTTCTGGAGTTTGCTTTTGAGGTACCGCAATGCTGTTTCCTTATTTTGTAGCTGCGATCGCTCATTTTGACACGACACGACAATGCCTGTTGGAAGATGTGTAATGCGCACCGCTGAATCGGTCGTATTCACGCTCTGACCGCCATGGCCGGACGCACGAAACACATCAATACGTACATCTTCAGGCCGCACTTCGATCTCTTTGGCGCTCCCCATATCTGGAATAACCTCGACAAGCGCGAATGACGTATGGCGCATGCCCTCTGCATCAAATGGTGATATGCGCACCAAACGATGCACGCCATGCTCGGCTTTGAGATGTCCATATGCATGCCTTCCGATCACCTCAAAGGTAATTGTTTTGATTCCTGCTTCCCCTCCTCGCTGCTCATCAAGTATTTTTACCTTCCACTTCATCTTTTCGCAGAAACGCGCGTACATGCGCGCGAGCATTTCGGTCCAGTCCATTGCGTCAACGCCGCCCGTGCCAGCATGCAATGCTACGATTGCATTGTTTGCATCGTACTGGCCGGCAAAGAGCGCTTCAAACTCAAGCTCGCTAAAACGCTTTTGAACGTTCTCAAACTCTTTTTCAATTTCTTGTGAAAACTCTTGGTCTCCATCAGCGCATACCTCTTCAAGATTTTGAATATCAGAAAACAGGCGATCCCATGCGCCTACTTCCTCTCGCAATTGGGCTAACGCTGTCGCGATTTTTTTTGCTTTTGCCGTATCATTCCAAAAACCAATCTCTTGCATGAGGGCTTCGTATTCCACGACTGATGCGCGTTTCTTTTCAATGTCAAAGAAACCTCCGCACTTGGAGCACTTTCTCTGTAAGTTCTGCCAATGATGATTTGATATCAGACATATATATTACTAGTTATTAGCTCCTCGTTACTCGTTACTTTTAAATTCTTCCAATTTTACTTTTACTGTTTTTTCTTTTCCCTTCGAGAGTATTTTGAGTTTTACTTCATCACCAGGTGAATGCTGAGTAATGGCGTTTGCAAGCGCATGTTCACGAGAAATTCGCAGGCCTTGGAGTTCTAAAATGATATCACCATCTTGCAAGCCTGCCTTGTCTGCCGGACTGTTTGGGATAACAGAGAGTTCTTTTTTTTGAGGATTACCTACAATCAATGCGCCATACGTAACAGAGAGATTATTCTTTCGTGCAAGTTCGTCGTCAATCAGTACATATCGCACACCAAGCCATGGTCGAATGATTTTACCAAACTTTTTAACGCTCTCCACCGAACGTTTTGCAACATTAATCGGAAGCGCAAAGCCAATCGACTGGCCTGATCGGTTAATCGCCGTGTTAATAGCAATAACCTGCCCCGTTAAGTTAAGTAATGGGCCGCCGGAATTGCCTGGGTTAATTGCGGCATCTGTTTGGATAGCTTCTTGAAGTGTCTCGATAGCGCCGCTACCGTCTGCTGCGGTAACCACACGGTTAATGCCCGAGATCACGCCACGCGTTACGGTATTGCTATACTCGCCAAGTGAATTGCCAATAGCAATAACTGTCTGTCCGATTTGTATGGAATTCGAATCCCCAAGCTCAAGCGCTGGCACATTTTTCGCATCTATTTTTACAATTGCTAAATCGTTCACCGGGTCTTTGGCAATCACTTTTGCAGCGTATTCTTTACCGTCATTGGTGATAACAGAATAATCGGCGTCAGCATCTCCCACGACATGCTTATTTGTGAGGATCATGCCATCGGACGAGATGATAAATCCGGAACCGCCACCTATTTGCTGTTTTTGCCCCTCTCCATTGCCTTGCGGGGTAGTCCGAAACTGAAATGGAAAATCCAAGTCAAAAAAACTGTCAAAGGGAAAAATATTGACGCCCGTGCGACCATATATTTTTGAAAGATCTTTCGAAACCATAATACTCACCACCGAAGGTGCTGCTTTTTTCACCACATCAATAGTCGCCGAATCCTCAGATACTTTAAGAAAGGTGTTGCCTTCCAGTGGCGCACCAGGTTTTGATAATTGATGAAACACCTTGGGGGCAAGTATGGTGCCAGCAATACCACCGCCAATACCTGCAATACCTCCGACAAGAAGGCTTATAAGAATACGAGTGGAAAGAGAAGGAGTTTTTGTTTTATTGTGATGATGTTCCCCTTCCTGCGTATGAAGAATGTGATCCATCATATCTTTATGAGTGTTAAGTGCAGAGTGTTAAGTGCAGAGTGTTCAATTCCTTTTCGCTTATCACTCTTCACTTTTCACTCATTCATTAGTGGACTCGGACGTTTCGCAAGGATTTCATGTAGTCAATCGTTTTTTCAAGCCCGTCATCAAGAAGTACTACAGGAAACCATCCCAGCTCCGTTTTTATTTTTTCAATATTCATTTCAGCGGTTTGCGCCTGCCATGCGTACTGCAGAGTCGCATCGGAGGCTTCAGGCTTTCCGAGACTGAATTGCGCATGAGTGCCGGTTAGCGTGGCAAGGCTCTGCACAACCTCCTGAACGGAATATCCAGAACCGTGGCCAAGATTATAAACGCAAAAACTATTTTCTGCAAGCGCAATCTTTTCCAACGCATCAACAACATCTGATATATACAAATACGAACCAACGCGTATCTCATCTGAAATGGTATACGATTCATTTTGCAAACATCGGGTAGCAAGAAATGGAACAAATCGCGAGTCATCCAGATGCATGCGCGGGCCATACGATGTTCCAAGTCGCACAATAAAAACCTCGAGATCGTACAACTTCTGATAGCTTTCTGCTAGACTTTCTGCAAAAAGCTTGCCCTGAATGGAAATCCGCAACGGATCCGAATGCTCAACAACTCCTGCCATGTCTTCCGAGGGTTTTTGGTGAACCAATGAACCATACACCAATGCGTCCGATACAAGAATAAACCGCGCTCGATACGAAAGAGCGATATCAAGGGCGTTTTTTACCCCAACCGAGTTTGCCATGAGAAGCTCAAGCGGAGCTTTTAAAAAGAACGTTGGATTTGACGGACTTGCACAGTAATAGACGTATTGGATGCCAGTAAATGCCACATTAAAACGCTCGAGCGAGGAACTATTCTTAAAATCAAGCTTTTCAGTGATATCGTGGCGGATAAATTCAAAATGTGGCTGTGAAAGCAGCGTGTCGATATTTTGCTCTTTTCCCGAAAAAAAATTATCAACACAAATCACGTTATAGCGCTCAAGCAAAAATTCGCAGAGGTTTGAGCCGACAAATCCGGCTCCGCCGATAACAAGCACATTCGGGCGTCCGGCACCTTTTGGTTGCAGCATACTGTAGGTTTAAAGGTTAAGAGGTTAGAAGGTTAGCAGGCTCCTATGAACCTACTAACCTAACAACCTTCTAACCTTTACTGTATAACATGCACCTGTATTCCTGTTCGATATTTTTTCTCATAGGCAAAAAATTGGCCCAGCAATCGTCCGTCGCCGTTATACATCCTTACATGCGGCCCCGCATTGCGAACGGGCGCAACGACAATTTCGGCCGTGTGATCCTGATTCAAATCACCTACCGCAAGTGAAATGCCATTTCTATACGACGTACCGTAAGGAAAGAATGATTTTTTAAACTGTCCAATGGAGTTAAAAATGCGCACCTCTCCCCCATCAGACACTGTCGAGGTAATAATAGAGTTCGTTCCATCTCCAAGCAAATCACCGATACGAACCTCAGCACTGCGCGCATTTCGTCCTATGCCGTAGGCAAAAAATTGTGTTACAAGATGCCCCTTACTCGTAAATACTCGCACATCGCCTAAGATATCTTTTATTGGTGTTGTGATAATTTCAGCTACACCATCGCTATTAACATCCCCCACGGCTACGCGCAAACCGCCACGAAATGAATCGTGATAGGCAAAAAATTGTCCCTTAAGATTTCCGAATGAATCAAAAATTTTCACGTGCGGTCCTCCGCCTGCTCCTGCCGCGACAACGATCTCATTGATGCCATCGCCGTCGACATCGCCAACCGCCAATGATACGCCTCCTCGGAATCGTTTATCGAATGCCAAGAACTCATACACTTTTGTAAAACTACTGTCGTAGAATCTGACTAACGGTTCGCCTCCCTGCGCGGGTGCTGCCAAATACAACTGCCCGGCAATTCCAGTGTAGACGGCAAATGATGAGCGTGTGTGCGAAAATGGGAGAAAGGTAGTTTTGAGATCAGTTCGCTTCGCGCCGTTGTTATCAAAAAACTGAAATGGCCGCTTTCCATCTCCAGACGAGACGACAATAGTGCCCGATGTATTCCATAGGGGATTTGACGGATTCTTCACTTGAGCTTCCGTAACTACCTGCGCAACTGCTCGTGCCGCGTTCACTCGTCCGCATCCCAACTGCCCAATATAACTAAAGTTAATAAACTCGATTGAGTCACACGTTTCTTTCAAAATACTCACAGCGCGTTTTGATTTCAGTTGAGGATCGATCGAACGCATGAGCGCAACAACACCAGATACTGTTGCGGTTGAAAGTGATGTGCCCGACCACCCGCTGCCGTAATAGGTATCAAATCCTACTCTATCATACCGAACAACCTGGGTTGACTGAAATTCAACACCCGGCGCTGAAAGAGTGATGCAATTACCAAAGTTTGAAAATTTCGCCTTGACACCATCGTGGTCAAGCGATGCGACACTGATGAGGCTCGGGTTGGAAAGGCTATAGCAGCCAGGGTAAAAGGGTTTTGTATTTGTATTATTTCCTGTACGATGAACGGAATCGTTGCCAGATGCTGCAACGACCACAATATTGGCGTCTGTCGCACGCTTGATCGCCTCTCGTAAATACGAGCTATCGGTCTCGCCAACAAAACTGAGATTAATGACGTCTACTTTTTTAGCAATCGCATAGTTAATCGCCTGCACAACCGTTACCACATCGCCTTCGCCATTGCTATCGAGCACGCGCAATGGCAGAATTTTTGATCTCCATGAAATACCGGTGATGCCCAGCCCGTTATTACCTGCAGCTGCAATGGCCCCGGAAATCAATGTGCCATGATGCACGCCTGCAACAATAAAATCATCGCTAAACTTCGGTGTGGGATCTGGCGTTTCGGTAATAAAATCCCAGCCGTTAACATCATCAATATAGCTATTGTTATCATTATCAATGCCATCACCAGGAATTTCTCCGACGTTTGTCCAAATGTTTGCGCGGAGATCAGGATGATACATATCAACACCAGAATCAAGCACGGCAACCACGGTTTGCGCTGATCCGGTTGTGAACTGCCATGCATCCGGAACATTCATTTCCGTTAAGTATGTCTGTTTAGGAAATAATGGATCATTAGGGACAACCTGGGCCGCATAGACGTTCTGAAATGCGCTAAAAAACCACCCAACCGACATAGCAAGGGTGAGTAAAATACTACAAAAACGAAAAGGTTTACCTCTCTTTATCATGAATAAAGTATAGCATTTCAATACTTAATATCCAATTTCAATTACTCGTTACCCGTTACTCGTTACTAGCTTATTTCACCTTCTCTGTCGCCTTTATTACATCAGCTTCTATTACTTTCAAACGCTCCACATTATTTTTCACTTCTGTATTTGAAGACTCTCTTCTATATACAGCATCCCAGTACAAATACGCTTCATATCGATCACCAATACTTTCAAGAAAACTCGCAAAATATTTCATAAGAAGAGTATCGCTATTTGTTTTTTGTAGCCCCTCTAAATAGAGTGCCCGCGCGGAGCTGACATCGTTCTTTCTCTGCAAAACAAATCCAGCCAAGAGATTATAATTTCTTGCATTTGGTTGTATTTCTACCAGTCGTTTATAGCTGTTTTCTGCCTCCTCCTCTTGCTCCATTTTTTCTTGCAAACTCGCAAGCGATACAAGGGCGGAAACGTTCATAGTATCCATTTCTAACACTTCTTTATACGCAGACACAGCTTTTGCCCTATACCCCATACGCTCATATGCTGATCCAAGTTTCAAATATGCTGAATTCTTATCATCATTCCTTTTCTTTACTTCTTCAGACGCCTCGCGTATTTCTTTGAGCAGTTCCTCGCGCTGCTCTTTTGTAAGAGTTACTGAAACAACTTCCTTAGTAAGCGTTTCATTATAGTCAAGCATGCTTTTTGTAAATACGGGGGCAAGAATGAGAAGAATCATTGCATAGATCCAAAAAAATCTTTTTTTATGTTGTTGTTCGGTCATAGTATGTGCATAAAAGACAAAACCAGCGTAAAAGCTGGTTGTATCTTAATGACATTCTTGTGAATGTCAATTCCCGTGTTTCTATCGTTTTGCTCCGGAATATGCTATAGCACGAACTGCATCCCAAGCAGTGGCTGCAACCGGTGCTCTCTTGAAGATCGCCTTGTAGCTCTTGATAGCTGCTGACTCACTTTGCATATTACGAGTTGCGGTTCTCAAACCATAGGCCATTACCACAACTGCTGCGTCATCATTGGGACTCTTACGATTTGGAGCGCGGTTGTAGATGGTCTTAAACGAAAGCTCTGCGCGTTTTTCTGACTCAGCGTTTGTTTGGCTTGGAAAACGTCCGTTAGCGATTTTGACAACATCCTGCCACTCTGCTTCGTTTGTAGGCAGGCTACCAAAAGCCGCTTTGTAACTATTCACAACGCCTGCGCGCTCCCCTGCGCCAAGCTGCATGGTTGTGGGCGTACCATCGGCAATAAACTTTGTGGCAACTGCCGCGGTTGCACGAGTTACCGTTTCGGGGACAACTTTTTCAATAACTTTAAGCACGACCTCTGTAGGTTTAACCTCTAAGACCGAGAGTTTTTCTTCGAGGGTAAGTACGCCCTTTTCAATAGCCTTGGGCAATTCCTTACTTACACCCGATATCGATTTTGCTTCTTCAAGAATTGCTGTTAATTGCGCAGCGCGGTCAACTGGTGCTGCTGGTGTTTGCGTAGGTGCTGGAGCTGAAGTGGTTGTGGAAGTTGGGGCTGGAGCAGGCTTTGTTGTTGGAGTTGGGGTAGGTGCGGGTGCTGTTGGAGCTGGTGCAGGTGTTGAACCGCCGCCGCCAACTACGGCAACAGCCCTTACACAGACAGTCCCCTGAGGAGTAATCACAACGGTGTTTGCCCCCGTAACGGTTATAGCATTTTCAGATGAGGTGCAGGTTCCATCAATATTTGGACTGGTAACAAAAGCTTTTCGCTCTGATGAAGCAAGAGTAAAGCTATCTCCCGAAGCAACTGTTACAGTTAAGGTTGAAGTTCCAACAACCATGTTGGTTGCCTCTGAGCCTGATCGAATGGTGAGACTCTGACCACCAACACTGATAGGGGTATCAGCGCTCCAGTTGAGATCGCCAGCGTATACAGGCGACATCAAACCGAGCACTCCTAAACCAGCTATCCCCAATCCAACTTTGATCTTAGTTGATATCAACATAGGTTATGGATTGAATGGTTTAGGTTAGATTAACGAGCCATCTTCTGACATTCCCAGTTCGTCGCATCAAAAGCAGTACAAATCACCTTCACTTTTGCTGCAACTGCATACGCTGTATCAGCGGCAGTTTCGTTAATCGCGTCTCCAGCTGCCGGGAAAAGATTCATTGAATTCGCTGCTGCTTTATTGACGACCGTAACTTGAAGTCCCGCTGCTGCTGCAGGCAACTTTACTGAATCTGCGGCAGTTGCAACGGTTGTAACCTCAACGATATCTGCTGTGATTGCCACTGCGTTAGCTTGACCGCCTCCTGCAAAGGCTGTTACGCCTACCTGCACTGATTTTGTGACATTGCCAGTAAAGGTTGGTGTCGCGATTGTCGGAGATGTTGCAAATACGAGCGCTCCTCCTGTTCCTGTTTCATCGCCCACTATTGCCTTGAATTCAGCACTGGTGTCAATTTCAGTTGCAAGAATGACATTACCTACTGTTTCGCCACCGGTGTCGAGCGCAATGTTTCCTGTTTGTGCTGGTAATGTAACAGTGACATCTGCACCTGGATCACTTACGGCCAATGTAATTTCATTTGTGTTATCTGTTGCGCCATCAAAAATTAATGCATTTGCTCCCAATATCGCTGAATTAACGGTGAGACCATCTGTAACAGCATCACCGAGCGTAACTGATGCTCCATTGAATGCATTAGTGCCGGTCCATGTGTTGTTTCCGCTCACGCTACCTGCGAGTGCATTCCATGCCGCGCCATCGTTGAGGAGTAAGAGGTTATTTGTTTCATCCCACGCAATATATCCTTCTGTAGCTCCGGTAACATCGGTCGGTGTTGCACCAACATTTGGCAACTTCAATCCACCAGCGGTGCCATCAGCATACGTCACCGAACCAAGATCAATAAGATCGTTATCTGCAAAGGTGAGCGTTGCTGCCAAATCAGACGCATCTACTACATTTGCCGCGATCTTTGCTGAAGTAACTGCATCATTTGCAATGGTAAGAGCGCCGTTTGCTGCCAATGTTGCGTCGCCAGAAAGCGAGACATATGCTGCGTCAGCGCCAGTGTTTGCAACAATAATCTGTCCATTGGTTCCACGAGCGAGGTCTGCCATGCCGACTACGTTTGCAGCAATTTTTGCTGAGGTAATTGCATCGTTTGCGATTGTAAGAGCGCCGTTTGCTGCCAATGTTGCGTCGCCTGAAAGCGAGACATATGCTGCGTCAGCGCCAGTGTTTGCAACAATAATCTGTCCATTGGTTCCACGAGCGAGGTCTGCCATGCCGACTACGTTTGCGCCAATCATCGCGCTTGTAACAGTTCCGGTATCACCCGTAGTAACAACATTTCCGTCCACATTTGGCAGCGTCCATGTTCGATTTGCAGTAAGATCTGCTGGTGTCAGACTTCCCGCAAAACGTCCCGCGCCACCTGGAGTCACATAAAGGTTAAACTGGTCATCGGTACCTGTGGTCGTAAAAATCATCTGAGTATTTGTCCATGAATTTACCGTCTGCAAGAGTGGAACAGTACCGGTTGCGTCCGGGAACGTCCATGTCTTGTCTGCGCCAGTAATGTCTGCGCTTGTAATAATTCCGTTAAAGGCTGCCCCTCCACCTGTTGCTGGGCGCAAATGGAGGTGATCAGCATTGGCAACGCTTGTGGTAATCATCACATCGCGCGCGCCTTTTGCCCGAAGTTCAAGATCAATTGTTGCATCGTTACCAGAAGCTGCCAATAGTGGTGAACCGCCTGCTGCTGCATTTGCAAGAGTAATTTCATTGACTGCGGTTCCTGTTGCAGTCAGAAGCAACAACTCGTTTCCGTTGGTATCGAGAACACTGGTGCCAAGCCGCGGCGAGGTGAGAGTTTTGTTCGTCAATGTCTGCGTGGTTGAATTAAGCACGATATCCCCGCTTGCATCTGGAAAAGTGATAGTTCTCGCTCCTGTTGGCTCGGTAATAATAAAACTTGTATCATTGGCATCGACGGTAAGTCCTTCAAACTCCAATGGAGTGTTGCCTCTGAGTGAAAGTTGTGAATCTCCATCGGTTAAGAGTATTATGTCGCCTGTACCGTTTGGTGTAATGGTAAGACTTCCGTTTGACGCTGTAGTAAACGAAAGTGCGCCATCGCTTGTAACAGATGTCGCATCAAACGTAAGCGCGGCGTGCGCCTGCGTAGTGCCGCTAAACAAAAAAACGAAGGACAGTGCTCCAGCAAGAGCCGCGTTCCTTCGTTTCCGAATCGCATGTTGCATAGTATTTTGCATTAGTTAATTACAAATAGTTAAACATGGCATGTCTGCCAGGTTCTTTACAGTATACACTACTTATTTCTCCGTGTCTGTGTATAAGTACAAAAAAACGCGCTAGTGAAGCGCGTTTTGATACTATTTTACTTGGGGTGCAGGAACTTGCTGTACTGGTGGTACCTCTTGAGCGGGGGCTTGCTGCTGCGCTTGCGGTCCGGCCATAAGCGCTTTGCCTGCGGCGCTATCCTTGTCTAAAAGGCCGTGGAACATAATTTGATCTTTATTGAGGGTCAAGCGCTTGGTGTTCCACACGCTTTCTCGAAGCGGACTGAGTTTAAATGAGTTCTTTTTTGGATCTTTTTCATCCTTGGTACCGCTCAAAATATAGGGGTCTTTTAAGATTGTTTTAGGGAAAAACGAAAGCTTTCCAACGTAAATATCCCCCGTTCGGAGGTAGACAACCGAATACAGCTTGCTCTGTTCGTAACCGCGCCAAATCGCATAGGCAATCCATACAACAAGAGCGGCAAGAATGAGATAAAAAACGACTTTCCAGACCGATACCCGTCTTTTTGGTTCGACGTAGGTATTCATCGGAGCCGACGGCATCTGCTGATCCATAGAGTGTATGAGATTATAGATTATAGGGACTAGGTTATAGGTTTATACTGCCGTGTCAAGGGTAATTATTTTGAAAGCTCGTCAATTTTTGCTCGAAAGTACGGATTTGACGGATCTTTTTCAAAAAGCAATATATACAACTCCCGCGCCTCTTGTTTCCTTCCTACGAGCGTCATATAGTTAGCCATTTCCAAAATGAGACTGACATTCCTCTGCGCAACACGCCGCAAGCCCTCTTTATACACGGCTATAACCTCATCGGGGCTTTTTTCAAGCTCGCGGTAGTAATTTGCAAGCGCTATATGTGCCTGTTCGTCTCCCGGAGCTAGCTCTATTCCTTTACGGTAATAACGAATCGCCTTATCTTGTTCTCCTAAAAGCCGTGAGAGATTTCCAAGATTCAAATAATTTCCAGCATTTTCTCCTCCTGGCCTTTTAATCTGTTGGTGAATAACTGCTCGCGCGTGCTGATAAAACGCTTTTTCTCCAGTCATACTCCCAAGCGCTTTCCAACTTAACGAAGCAGCAACATAAGCGTCTAAATTGTGAGGGTTTTCACGAATTTCCTCATCTTGGTTACGTGCTTTTTCAAAAAATTCCTGAGATTCGGGTGTTTTGGCTGCAAGAGACTCTAAGAGAGCATAGTCCTGCAATTGTTCATCAGGCGACGACATTTTTGGCAACACATACAAAGCCGCCCCCGCACCTGCAAGCACAAGGATGAGTAATGCAATACCAAATACATATTTCTTCTCCATACGTCAAAATTGTAAGGAAAGCGAAAAAAAAAGCAACCCCAGCCAGACTTTTCCTTCGGAAAACTCAGGCGGGCATGCCCTCACCATAAAATACAACAAAGCCCCTGCCATAAAGACAAGGGCTTTGAAGTTTCTCGAAACCATTCGCTTTCGCCCGTTAGGGCTACGGCATACCTAGGGTTAGTAGGTAACGGTCTTCGCTGGAGCGATTGGAACGTTATTGAGGTCGTCAATGACCGCTGTAACGCCGTCAGTCCAGTTCACAGAGTCAGCATCGTCTGCAGTGTTGTTGGTAGCGCCACGATTTGAGCCAACATTGACGCTAAAGCTGCGGCCTGCAACTGCATCCGGTGTGTCTGCAGTAATCCAGAGCGTTCTCGACTGACCTGCCGAGATGACGAGGTCGGTAAACGCTGCTTCAGCTACGTTGCTTGTGGTAAAGCTACCTGTTGCATTGTCACCGTATCCGACAACCGTAACTGTTCCTGCTGATGCCGCGCATGCGACTGTACTTCGAGTACAGAAACGGAGTGTGGCAAGCGCATTTGCTGTTGCAATACTGTCGCGATAGATGATGACATCGCGCAACGTGGTGCTATTTGCTGCTGCTGCTGGGATGGTGATGGTCGAAGCCAAGTCAGGCTTGTACTTCGCCAAGGTGATATCGTAGCCACCTGGTGAGGTGTTGGTGAAGACCATCTTTGCAACAAGCTGACCTGACTGGCCACTGCTTGCTCCTGAAGGAGAATCAGCGCCATAGGCAACAGAGAGCTTCGAGCGATAGATGCTTGCTGCTGCTGCTAATTGGTCGGCTGCAGGGTCTACTGTTGCTGTTGCGCCCGAGTCTGCGCCAGTGATCGCAACTGCTGTTGTAAGATCATCAGCACCGTCATCGGTCTGGAGCGAGAAGGTGAGCATAGCACCTGAAGTTGCTACTGGATAGCTTGCTGCATCTGCCTTAAGGGCGAATGTTTTTGGCGTATCCTTTGGCAAGGTGTAGCTCAAGCCACTGAAGGCAACAACACCGTCCATGTTATCGCTGTTTGCTCCGACTGTAGATGCGTTGAAAACATTTTGTGCGTTCACCTTTACCGGTGTTGCGCCCGAGACATCCCAGAGTTCAAAATCCTGGAAGTTCGAACGAACAGCTGCTTCGTCTGCGGTTCCATCGCCATCACTCAAGTGAATGCTCAAGCGAGTAAGGGTGTGGTTTTCAACAGCCGATGCTGTGAGCTTGAATTTGGCAAGGGTCTGATCCTGCATACCCATTGCATAGCTTGATGCAATTGGATCGCTGGTTTCAACACTTGCAGTAACCGTTCCAGCTGCTGAAAGGACGTTCGCCTGTCCAGCGCCATTTGCAACGGTTAATGTTGCTGATGCATCGCGATTTGTCGAAGCGCCGGTTCCGCTGACTGAGGTCAATGAAACACCGCGCTGGGTTGCGCCAAGTGCATTGAAGGCACCTACGTTAGCCAAGCTTGCTCCAAGAGATGAACGAATGTCTGAGTAGACATTGACGATATACTCCTGGTCTGCAGCCAATGCGAGTGCTGGTGAGAAGGTAAACGTATACGTTGTGGCATCGGTGTCAACAAGCGACTGGCTTGCTGGTGAACCGATATCTTTCCCATCCTTGTTCTTCAGACTAAGGCCCGAGAATGCGTCTGCCAAGGTAATACCATCAGCATTCGTACCGATGTTGTCAGTAAGAACAAGCTGGGTAACATTCACACCTTCGCCAGTTCCTGCTTTCACAAAGAAGGCGCCGATCTTCTTGGTGACACCACCGAGAGCGCCCGTTGGATTTACGGGGCCTGCCGCTGTGTAGTCAACCAATGAAGGGCTCTTTCCAATGGAAAGGGTTCCTGACTGAAGCGTAAGGGTACGGCCAGCAACTGCCGATGTGCTGAAAAGCGAGAGTGAAGTCAGGCCTTGGACGTTGTTGTTGCCCGCTGCGAGACTCACCGTTGCGGTATCACCAGCATTGTATGCGGTGCCGTCTGCCTTCACGAGATTGGCGTGCACTGCGATCGTTGCTGTTTGACCAGCTGCAATCGTAAGTGAGTTACCGAAAGTAAACGCTGTTCCTGCAGCTGTGATATCTGCTGTTGAACCGAGCTGGGTGCCGTTCACAACGACCTTACCTTGGTCAAGTCCTGCGTTTCCTGTTGAGGCAACGCTCACGGTTAAGGTTGTTACCTTAAGGGCTTCGCCTGTTGCCTTGATATCGAACTTGGCAACGACTGGGCCGTTGGTGTCGCCGAGCGCAACATTACCTGATGGCGAGCCTGGATTGATGCTGGTCGTCATGCTACCACTGTTGATCGTGGTATTGGTTGTTGCACTGTTTGACTGGACAACCGTGAAGGTGTCTGTCTGGTTTGGTTTGAGGTAGATGTTGTAGTTTGCGTCCTTCACGACAATGTCTGACTGCTTCTGGAACGAGAACTTGAAGGTGCGTGATGAACCGCCAACGACCTTGAGTTTGAGGTCGAGGTTCTTAGTCACGCCTGCATCAATCTTCAATGGACTTGCTGAGAGATCATAGACCAAGACTTTGTCGTCTGGCAACGCTGCAACAGAACCAAGTTTTGTTGCTCCATCGTAGAGATCGAAGTTTGCAAGGTCGGTTGTTGCGACTGAACCGATCAAGGTCATAGCAAGTCGTGAAACTTCAACCTTTTGGTCTTGTGCCTGGAGGCTAAAGCGCCATGCCTGGTAGTTCTCCTGTCCTGGATCTACGGTTGCAGCACCTGTTGGCGAAACGTTTGCAACGGTGAGCTTACCAAGATCACCGACTGAAGCTGTTGACATGAGGTTACCCGAAACTGGGAATGTGCCGGAAACGGTTGCGCCGTCGGTGGTCACATCAGCTGCTGCGTTCAGTGAAAAACCAAGGGTCTTTCCTGACGTCGTTCCATTGGTAAGGTCGATCTTCAGCCACACGCTCTTTGTTGAGCTTGCTGGGACTGTAACCAGTCCTGCTGCATTACTGAAGGTAAGGACGCCAGATGAAAGTGACAACATCTCAGCAAGGCGTGTTGAACCGTCATACAAGTATGCGTTTGCAACATCGGTATCTGCTGAAATACCAAGTCTCTTCAATTTAAGGGTCGTAACCTTCACTGCGGCTGAGCCAGCGGTAAGGTTGAGAGCGAGCATTTTGGCCTGTGCTTGTGCGCCATCACCAGCTGTTGTATCAGCAACGATTGACGTTGTTGCTGGTGTATCTCCCAATGCAACTGTTAGAGCTGTTCCAGCTGATGGTGCTGGATTTGTTGGGGCTACTGGAGTTGATCCACCCCATGGCATTGCAAGTGCCGATTCCTTGCCAGTAATTGGCGCTCCTGTTGTGAGTCCGGCCAAAACCGAGTCAGCAACGGTGCGAACATTACTCAGCTGGACTCCGTTTGCTGCAAACGCTGTTGAATCGCTAAATTTGCGCTTGCCTGTGGTGTCAATGTAATGGATGTCTGCTGAACCTGCGGTCTTGACCAAGCTACCGACGGTTGGTGTTGCCGATGCAACATCAGCGCCCTTGCTGTAGTTGGTGAAGAATACGTCAGCGACATCATCAATCTGCTTATTCCATGTATCGCCGTAAAGAGCCTTTGCAGTTGCTTCATCTTTAATCCAGCGAAGTGAACCGCCTGGTTCGACTGCATAGGTCTTTGGATCGGTGGTAATTTTCACGAGGCGGGTACCTGCACGATAGGTCATGTTGGTTCCGCTCAGTGAGATGGCTGCGAGTTCAGCGTCGGTGATTGTTTTCACCATGCTGTAATCTGCATACCATGACTTGAAGACCTTATCATTTGGGAAAGGTGCGCGCTTTCCGTCAGTAGTATAATAGTACACTGCGGGACCAGAAGCCTTGATGAGATCGCCTGCCATCAATGATGGCGCTGCACTGACTGGAGCCAATGCTGCAAAACCCACTGACCATGTGATCACAGATGACGTAACTACGACGTTCAGGGCCTTTTTTCCCATCTGTCTAAATTTTGTCATAATAAATCGTCTTTCTTAGATTAATTCGATTTTACCATCGACGACTCGGGGTTTCACCCAATCGACCTTTGTCGCCGCGGACTTCCGTTTTCTCGATTCGTCACCGAGATAACAACGGTAAGATTTTATAATGAGCTGGCAACCAAAAGCTGTCAGCTTCCAGCTTGCAGCTTGCAGGACTAACCTTACTCGCTTCTACAAACTAAAAGCTACCAACTACAAGCTGTTTAGAACGCCCTCACCTTATCTTGTCCATCTGAATTTTTCTTTGTTTCTGTTTGTTTTGTTTGAATTTTTTTGTTCAATTCACTCACAATACCCTTTGATTGATTCAGCTTAAAAAGGATGACTTTAAACTCTTTCTTTGCCAAAAGCCCTTCTGCTTCTGCCAATACCTTAACGGCTTCTTGCTGTTTTGCCACTAGTTCTTGCGCCTCGTCTTCAAGAGCAGCAATAGAAACCCTGATCTTTTGAACCGTGTCTTGGGTTTCTTTAATGGTGTTTGCAAGTTGCAAGGCGACCTCCTCGTCAGGAATACCTGCTGAATCTTGTTTTTCGACAATCACTTCAAGGGCTTTTGTTTTTGTTTCATCAATCTTAGTGATTGCTTGAGCGACCTTCTGAGAGTGCGAGGCATCTCCTGTTGATGCGGCAAGAGCTTTCTGATACTCCTCTGCCTTTTTACTTACATATCCTGCAATTTCAGCTGCTTTTTTTGGCTCGCTCGTATGCTTAATTGAGTCCAGACTCTTGGTTACGCTTGAAAGCTTTTTAGCGACCTCACTTACCAAGGCTCCTGTCTGTTCGTTTTTTACCTCTTGAGAAAGCTCTTTCCCTGAGACTACCTTGAGTTCAGAAAAACGTTCGTCAACAAGAGAGACTTCAAGCTGTGCTCTATTTTCGGGGTTCGGCGCGAATGCTACCTGAATCTGCTCCTTGGTTTGCTTTACGCTGTACAATGGATCGCCTGGCGTACTGCCTTGCGCAAAAATAACTGCTGATGAACTGCCTGCAACAAACACCGCCAAAGCAGCCATAAGACGTAATGGCCGTGCAAAAAGAATGCCGAACGTACTTTCATAGACTGTAGCAAAGGTATCGCCCGCATACGCAACAAACCCCGCCATCTTTGAGGGAGCTTGTGAAACGCCTTGCGACTGAATCTGAGACAGCAAAAGATCCCGAGTTGTGACACTCCACTCTTTACTCGGTTTAATCGATCGAAGTAGTTTTAATTGTTTTACTGTCTTGGACATAGTTAAAAAAATAACCAATTCCTAATTCCCAATTTCCAAATAACTTTTTATAAGTTTTTAAAGTTTTGGAATTAATTGGATATTGGATATTGGGTATTTGATATTTATTTCTGTTTCGTTTCTGCAAGTATTTGTTTGAGCGCCTTCATTCCGCGATGCAGAAGCACGCGCGTTGCTCCATGAGACTTGCCGATAACGTTTCCCGTTTCTGCGAGAGAGAGCTCGTTGAGGTAGTGCAGGGCGATCACTTCGCGGTAGGCATCTTTGAGTTGCCGCAATCCCGCTTCGATCTGGACCATGTCGCTTTTGAGCATCACCTTCTCTTCAAGCGTAAGATCTCCCCTATCGGCAATCACAATTTCCTGCTCATCGATCGACTCAATAACTGTTCCGCGCTTGCGGTAAAAGTCGATGACAAGATTGCGCGCGATCTGGTACAAAAACGCCTGGAGTGATGAAATCTTTTTTTGTTCTTTAAGGTACTGCCATGCCTTGAGGAATGTTTCGGCTGTTATATCCTCCGCGTCCTGTCCGGTCGGCACTTTGAGGTAGATGAACCGATAGATCTTTTCGTGATAATGATCGAAAATCGGACCGAAACTTTCGGCATCTCCCTTACGAACCTTGTACAAAAGGATCTTTTCGTTAAAGTGGGTTCGCATGTAATAAGACGAAATTGATGAGAAAAGTGTTACAATTTAGGGCTTGCCTTGTGAATATAAACAAAAAAGCAAGGATGCTATCCTAACAAATAGATACAAAAAATCAACCCCTAAACTCTACCATATCATCTTATCAGTTTTCAACAGCGAGGGAATGTGTATCTTCGCGACCAGGACCTATGAAGTCCTGGATAATAATGATAACGATTGTGGCAACAGGAATCGCAAGGAGAACGCCGATAATACCAGCGATTTCAGCGCCTATCAAGAGAGCGATAATACTAATCAATGGATTGATTCCAACGGTTCGCTCCATAATACGCGGTACCAGAAGATGATTTTCCAGTTGCTGAATGAGGATATAGAGCAAAAGCACCCAAAAAGCTAATATGGGCGACTGGCTAAAAGCAACAAATAAGGCGGGTATTGCAGCTATCGTTGGACCAATGACAGGAATAAACTCCAAAATACCGGCGAGTATTGCCAAGAGCAATACATAGTTAACGCCTAAAATCGAAAGGCCGATAAACGTAAGAGTGAAAATTATAAAGCACAAAATCATCTGCCCTCGAAGCCACTGCCCAATCTTTCCCTGGATCCGTCCGATCACATCTTCGAGATATGGCTGATACTTCACGGGAACGACCGTATGTACTAACTTTCGCAGTGCTGTTTCTTCAGCAATAATATAAAACGTTACGACAAAGATCGCGATAAAAGCAACAAATCCCCTCACAAAATCGTACAATTTGCTAAATACGTTACTCGCAACATCAACGAGCCCTGACTGGATTGATTGGATAGAATCTTTAAACTGCTGAACAAGATTATAGTCGGAATTAAGGTCGCGAAGGAGCTGCAGCATACGTTCGGCGTAGAATGGAAACTGTTGAGCCAAAAGATTGAATTCATAGGTCATAGGCGGAATAATCAATAAAACGACGAGCCCAAAACCCGAAATCATCAAAAGATAAATCAACAAAATACCTAGCATGCGCGGCAGTCCTTTTCGCTCGAGACTGGTAACCCAAGGACCCATTGCCGACGAAAGAATCAGTGCAATAAAAATAATCGCGAGAACATCGCGAAGAATATAGAACGACGCCAAAACGCCCAAAATAATAAGGACTTTAATAAACGAAAGGGTCGAAATATTGATGGTTGTAATCGTTCGGTCGCCGTGCATGGTAGACCAAATATGTTTAGGATATTATAATTATAGACAATTATGCCCATAATTGCAATTAACAAGCGAGCGACCTACGACTACGAAATCCTCGAAGACTACGAGGCTGGCTTGATGCTGACTGGCCCAGAGGTCAAATCGGCGCGGAATGGGCATATCAACCTTAAAGGGAGCTTTGCCGCCTTTAAAGATAATGAGCTCTTTTTGCTGAATACCCACATTTCCCCGTATACGTTCGCAAAACCGGATCAAAGCTACGACCCAAGTCGTAGCAGGAAACTTCTCCTAAAAAAGAAAGAAATAGCAAGATTAAAAGGAAAACTCAATGTCAAAGGCTTGACATTACTACCCCTGAGAGTGTATACTACGAAAACAAGATTAAAAGTAGTTTTAGGTCTCGGACGCGGAAAAAAACAGTTCGAGAAGCGCGAGATCATGAAGAAAAGAGACGTCGAACGACAGATACGTGAAGAGTTGAAAAGGAAGTAATGGCCCTTCGACAGGCTCAGGACTCATTCGATTCGGCTTGGCCAAAGACCATTGGCCTTTCGACTCACTTCGTTCGCTCAAGACGTTCGACTCAGTTTGACTGGCCGAAGGTCGTGAGCGAAGTTTGTCGAAAGACAAACTGAGTCGAACGGGGATGCTGGGCTTTGATGGGAAGATCCAACAACAATCGTTCAAGCCGAGCAGCTTACCTAGACTCGAAAAAACTGGTAAGAACCATTCAAATGTCAACACATTTGTAAGCAAAGCGAGAGTCTTGGCTTCAAACCTTGTCCCAAGCTTTGCGACTGTAGCTGCTTAATCTAAGCCGCTGCCATCTGTCTTTTTGACTCCTGATAGAAAAGAACGGGTGTCATATCTTCAGGACATTGATGGTCTTTTGGCTTACTGGATCATCATTGGCATACCGTAAGCCGCGATAAAAGGATGGACGCCGATCTCTGTACCCTTTTATTGTATGCAACGATCGGCTACGCTTGTACATTCGATTTTTGTTGCTTTCCAGACGCGGGTTCAACTCCCGCCATCTCCATTCGACTCGCTACGCTCGCTCATGGCCTTTGGCCATTTTAAAACTAAAAGCGAATCGAAGGGCTCTCTTCGAGTCTGAGCCTGCCTTCGGCTCTGAGACTCAGGCTCGAAGAGAGGACTCATCCCTCAGCCCTCAATAAACTCAGGCCATGAGCATGTCGAATGGAATCGAAGACATGGTCTTTGACCTTCTATGCTTGAAAAATATTGCTTTCAAGAAGTCGAATGTCCTGAGTTTATCGAAGGGCAAAATCAATTTTATGTTTATTTATTAAACTGCAGTGACGGTAGTTTATACTGCGGATCAACCAGCAATTTAAAAGAAAGAATAAATAAACATAACTCCGGCGCGGCCGCAATTTGGACAAAAAACCGACTGCCTGCATGGCTTGTTTACTTTGAGACATATGATACACTTCTCGAGTCTCGAAGACGAGAAAAGCAGATCAAAGGCTGGACAACAAAAAAGAAAATGAATTTAATTCTAGGTATCTGGAAAAAAGTAAGTAAATAATATAAAAGATTAATGCGAAAAAATTTCCGCCGCGCACCAACGCAGGCACCAACACGCACCTATCGCACCAATAGAGCAATTACTGCTCTAGAAGTGCGCCTTCTCGATGAAAACAACGAGCATGTTGGCGTTGTGCCTCTTGAAGAGGCTCTGCAACGCGCACAAGAGGTGGAATCAGACTTGGTAGAAATTGAGCCAAAAGCAGTTCCTCCCGTGTGTAAAATCATGGATTACGGCAAGTTGAAATACACACTGGAAAAAGAACTTCGGAAGGCACGGGCTCGCCAAAAAAAGACTGAAGTAAAAGGCTTGCGCATCTCTTTGCGTATTGGCCAGCATGATTTAGAGGTGCGCATTGCCCAGGCAAAAAAATTTTTAGAGGGTAATGATAAGGTAAAGCTGGAAATGGTGCTTCGAGGACGAGAACGGCAACATACCAATCTCGCCCGTGATATCATGAGCCAATTTGTGAAGCGATTAGAAGAAGAGGGTGTACCGGCAAACATGGAGAGTCCAATCAGTATGCAGGGCGGACGACTGAACGTCATTATAGGTTCAAAAAAATCATAAACTGTAACAATTTAGCAATTTAACAATATAGCAATAAAAACTTCTTTTAGAATAGAATGTTATATTGTTATATGGTTACATTGTTAATATCAAAAGATATGTCGAAATTAAAGACGATTAAAGCAGTGGTCAAGCGTTTTAAAGTGACAAAATCCAAAAAGGTGCTCAAACGCTACTGTGGACAGGATCATTTTAATTCACGAAACACAGGCAAAATCACGCGCAAAAAGCGCCATGATGTTTCGCTTTCAAAAACACTCCAAAAAACCGTCCGTGTTGCAACCAATCAACTTTAATCAAGCTGATAGCTTTCAGCTTTCAGCTTACAGAAGAAAATTAAATGCTTGCTGCTAGCTATAAGCCGCAAGCTGTAAGCTAAAAGAAATGTATGCCCCGAGTAAAGCGAGGTACACTACACCTCAAAAAAAGAAAAAAGCTCCTCAAGGCCGTAAAGGGCTACAAATGGGGACGCAAAAAAACCATTAAACTAGCGCGGCCCGCTATGCTCAAAGCAGGCGCCTATGCCTATCGAGACCGCCGTGCAAAGAAACGATCGTTCCGTAGCCTTTGGCAGATACAGATTAGCGCGGCCTGCAAAGAGCTTGGCCTGAGCTACTCAAAGTTCATCAATAAGCTCAAAGTGGCCAACGTTGAAGTTGACCGTAAAATTCTCTCGCAAATCGCCCGAGAAAACCCAACTATCTTTGCAAAGATTGTTAAGAAGGTGAACGTCTCATAGGGTACAACAAAAACAGGGTTTAAAGGCCCTGTTTTTTAGTACTACTATTTACTTTTCAGGGATAGGCGCTTTCGGCTGTGCTTCAAGATTCGCATTTCCTGATGACTCAGACGGAACCGCTGGCTTCTTTTCTTCAAAAAACTTACCAACTGCCTTTCCAATATCATCGACTGATTTTCCAATATCACCCAATGTATCTGGTGGGCGCAATGCTGGTGGAAAGTTGTATCTATTCATCAAGTATCTATCAAGGCCAAGTCCATGAACATCTCGAATCATTTGTTTGGTATCCCTTAAAACTGCTGCAGCCTCTTCTTTTTTACCCATTGTCATAAGCTCGTCATGAAGTCGAAGATTAATAGCTGCTTTATGGTTGTAGAGCCTCAGCTGATCAAAAAGTTTGTCAGTGCTTGTTGACTCAAGCTTACCTGCTGACACGAGCTGCGGCATTTGCATGAGTACTTCACTATACTCACTCTTACTTAGCTGATGTTTGAAAAATCGATTTTCAATTCCACCATCTCTAAATGCCTCCGGCGGCATGTGATAACTCCCCCTAACTTCAATACGATTGCCTTCTTTGATAAATTCAACACTTCCGGTTAGTTTTCCGCCGTAAAAGTTATTGAGATTAAGCTCTTGTTTCCAATGATTTTGAGGAGTAACTTCAGCGGCTGGCGCCTTCTGCTCTACTTCAAGCTTAAAATCTCCGCTCGGCTTGGAATCAGCTGGTGTCTTTGTATCGGGCACTTTGGGGCCTTTTGGCGTGTCAAAAATCTTATGATTAAGCGTGAGTTCAACATTGCTGCCAAAAATACCTTTAGGGATATGGATATTTGTCGCACCTTTGTCATGTAAAAACCTCATGGCTTCGCTCACTGTTGTGCCGTATTTTGGATCACCTCCTGCCATGAGTGCCGCCTTGAACATTTCTTTGCCCTTGCCATGGAGTATTTCAGGCTGTCCAAAATGTTTTACTCCTGTCTGAACATCCCAAAATGTTTCTGCCTTCTCTGCGCCTACCGCACCTACTAATTTTTCATGAAATGTATGAATAAAATGTTCTGCGCCACTTTCCGTTTTTGCCGCCGTCTCCAGAGCTAAAAGGAGCTGCTGTTGCATCTGTTGGTCACTCTTCACTTCACCATAGGCGTCAAATGCTTGGCCAAAATGATGAAAATCCCATTTCTTTGCGCCTTCAGTACTCACGTCGAGTTTTGCCACTTCTCCACCTCGCACAAATTGCAACGTTTGATGACCTGTTTTTGAATCTACCTGAAGTATTGGCTTGCCAGCTGCCGGCTTGCTTTCTGCCGCCGGTGCATCAACGGGATTTGCTCTTGGCGCCTCTCCTGGTTTTCCAGTTTTTTGCTGTTCGTTTACTTGAGCTTGTTTTCCATCTTTCGAAGCATCTTTTACCTCGGATTTGCCGCTCTGTGCAGGCTCTCTTCCCTCAACAACCCTTCTGGTTGCGCCTCGTGACTCAACTGCAGCGGCAGTCTTTGCCTCAGCAGCTGCTGACAGAGAATCTCCACCGCCTTTGGGTATGACACGTGCTTCACTTGTCTGTGGCGCAACCTCTCGTACAGGTGGCCGATACTCCTCTTGCCCTAAGAAAGATTTCAATGTCTTGAATTCGCCGCTCACCTGAACAACATCTTCCTTGCTTGAAGAATAGTACAAGTGCTGACCATTTGGCATTTTTATATCTCCAATCTTGTTTTGAATCTCGGCGTTAAACGCATGTAATCGCGTAAGATAAGTCGCGTTCGTTTCAGATGGAAGTCGTTCAGGAGGATATATGCCGTACTGTCTGGCTAAATCATGGAAAACTTGATTAAAATTCTTACCACCAAACGCTTGCGGATTTTCACTATACGCCTTGGTAATCGCCTCTTTAATCGTCATATTCCCGTCGAAATCAACTTTATGTACACCTTTTTCAGTCAAATGATCGAATCCATATTTATGCGCTCTTTGCACCATCTTATCGAAGTCATTAAAATCTGATGGATCTTTTAGGCGAGAAATCGACCATAATCTTTCTATATCCATGAATGTCCGAGCTGGTGTCTTACCAAAATCAATTTTTCCTGTTTTGTCCAATTGCTCAACAAGCACTTTTATTGTAGAGCCATGAGCCTGCTCAGCTGCAACAGCAATCTTTACAAGTTCAGGATCAACTTTTGACATCTCAGGCTGCACAGGTGGCCCGTATGGTGTTTTTGCCTCTGGCGATACACTGACTTTTTGCGGTTCATTCCACGCTTCTTGATTAGAAGCGTCTGGATTTGGTCCCGTATACGTGCGACCAGTTCCCCAGCCTCTTCCATCTGGCACGTCATTTCTTGTATCATACTCTGGATTAAGTCCTTTATACGTTGCGCCTGTCCCCCAACCTTTTTCAAAATCTGAGCGCGTATCGATTTGTTCTGGATAATCCGGGTTGATACCTTTGTATGTTGCTCCTGTCCCAAAACCACGCTCGTCGGGAAAACTATGATCAGTTTCGCCAGGAAATCCTGCGGTTGGCTTTGCCAATTGTTCAGCGCCAGACAAACTTCTTGGCTTCACAGCCTCACTTCCTGAAGAAGACAAGCTAGAAGAAACATTTTCCGGATAGTCAGGATTAATGCCTTTGTATGTGGCACCGGTACCCCAGCCTTTGCCAGAAGAAATGGGCTTTGCGCCCGATACGCGATCTCGTGTTAAATCGTGCCACCAATCACGAATAGCCCTGCCAATTCCTTTTTCCTCTGGTTGTACAGCACTTACTTCAGGATTCTGGCCAGTAAATTCTCTTCCTGTACCCCATCCTTTCCCTGACATGTCAGGAGTCGGAGATGGGGTGGGACTTCCACTCGCAACAGCAGGCTGAAACGGCGTGCTTGTTGGCTGTGTTGTTGGCGCCGGTGTTTGAGGAGGTGTTGGCGCAGCTTCTGGCCCTGGTGTTGGCGGCGGAGTTGCAGACTTCGGGGTCTCAAATGTAACATAATCACCCGAATCACCATTCCATGAGATAGTCTGACCCGGCATCATTTTAAGACTATGGAGATCTTTGGCGAACTGATTTTCTGCAGCAAAACCCCTATCTCCCACTTGACTGTGCGCAATGTATCGCAATACTTCTTCAGGTGTCTTACCTCCAAACACTTTTGGGTTTGCTTGATATTGTCTAAAAGCGGTTTCCGCATATGTTAAGCCTGTACCATGTTTATTCAGATCCATGTTGATCTCGGGCTTTGGGGTAGAAATTGTTTTTGACTCAACTACAGCAACGGGGGGATTCGCCTGCTCTACCATCTGCTCATGCGCTCCAGACCAGAGCTTCCCTGCAACAAACTCCCAACCGCCTCTCAATCCTTTGATAATTTCAGGCGCAAAAAATGCCGCTGTACCAGCGCCAGCCACGGCGGCTAGATGCTCGATTTTACGCGCTCGTAGCCGTTTATCGACTGCACTTTCTAGATTAAAGCTACATCCAAGAACTTGTTTATATTCCTGTGTTAGCGCATCGATCTTTTCTGCAGTCTGATTTCTAGATTCAATACCTTCTTTTTGGATTGTCGCCGCTTTCGTGTCTTTTGCTGGCAACTCTTCTCTGCCAAACTTCCACTGCTGTGCAACTGCATTGAGTTCAGTATAGAGTTTCTGTATTTCTTTTGGATCTTCCAGCTTCTTTTCGCGATCCCGATACTGCTTGTACATCTTGTCGGCAATCTTTTGGATATCTGTATTCAGCTGCTGTTCCGTTTTTTCTTTTCCTGTCACCTTTTTGCCAATGGCATCTGTTGCAGCTGCTATAAGCCCAACACCGCGCTTTTCTGCTTTTGCTCGGAATTCTCCCCGCAAATAGCCTTCCACTGCCTCGTTTATTCCATCTTGAGATTCACCGCGTTTTTTGCCATACGCTTTCAAGTCTTCAACATCACGTTGAAGCTCTAAAAACTCCGTTGTCTCAACAACCCATTGAGTATCGTATGCTTTCTTAAAATCATGCGTGGCAATAACAGCGCCAGTTGCCCTAAAACCACCACGAACACCGTCAACAATTTTTTTTGTTATCGATGCGCCTTCAATCGCTCCGGTTAATGCCCCGAGTATTCCTGCGCCACCCATTAAGCCAAAGCCGATACAGCTACGCACTGAAAGAAATCTCAAAACCACTGACTCGACAAAATGTTCGTTGAGATATTGCTGAAGTTGTTCCTTTGTATACGTACCTTTGTGTTCTGTATCAGTATTTTGTTTGATAAGTTCGGCAAACAATGCTTTTTCAAAAAGAGATGTACCTCCCTTACCCTCTTCTGCCCGCTTAAGGTAGTCATTGTAAAGATTGATATCGCCAAGAAATTTCCATCCTTTGTAGATATTTTCTGGTATTCCTTTAAGCATGGCTGTTGCATCAACGCTTTTTTCCATACCATCGGCAACACGACCAATCGTTTTCATCCGTTCAAGGGCAGTTTTTACTGCTTCTTTTGCGTCTTCAAAAAGCCCCTCAGGTCCCGGCTTTTGTCTTTCCAAGTCGGATAAGTCAGGATTCGGAACTCCGAGCTTATCAAGTGCGCGATGCTGCCGAAGAGCTTCTTCATCAATCCTTAATTTTTGTCCTTCTACTCGTGCCATACACTACTTCTTTTTAGTTGAAGTCTTTTTCTTTCCCTTCACTTGTTCAATCAACTCTCGCTTCACATTCGCAATCTCTTCTTCAAATATTTTTCCGAGATCAGGTACTTTTTCTTGAATAAATGCGATGACCGATGAGTCTTCAACGCCTTTTTCTTCGACAAGCGCATTGAGCGCGTTTTTGTCTTGCTTGCGTAAGGCGTCGTAAATCCTGATCATAACCGACTTTTGGACGATTGTCGTGATTTGAGCCACAAGTTGAGTCTTTTGATCATCGGGCAATGCTGAAAGCCCGAGTTCGTCGATAATGTTAACCTGTAAAAGTTGCTGAGTGGTCATACTATGAGGTTATGATTTGAACACATCCATTGTAAGATTATCACGAAAATAAAAGATCAACAACAATCCTTGAATTGACATTTTCCTTATTTTTACGCATACTATCAATCATATTAGTTAATGAGTGAAGAGTGATGAGTGGCCCACACTCTCCACTTAACACTCTCCACTTAACACTCTGTCGATGAACATCAGCGAACTTGCGCGAAAATTGAAGATTACCACTAGCCAACTGCACGAAGTATTGCCGCAGATGGGCTTTGATGTGGGGCAACGCGCAATTAAAATTGACGATTCGCTTGCCTCAAAGATTATTAAAAACTGGAGCCAATACCAACACCTTCTCATTAAAAAATCTCCTGACGTGCAGGAACAAACCTCTGCTCCTGAACCAACGGTGAAGCCACGCGTGGAGCTGTCGGCAGTAATAACTGTTCGCGATTTTGCTGTTGCACTCAATATTCCAGTAACAAAACTTATTAAAACGCTCATGAATAACGGCATTTTAGCCGCGCTCAACGAAAAAATCGACTACGACACCGCGGCTATTATTGCTGAAGATTTAGGTTTTGTTCCTGAAAAAAAACAAGAAGAGGAAGGCGGGGAAGATTTCATCACACTAGCCGACCCTATTAAGGAGGTGTTGGCAGCAGAGAAAAAAGAATCACTTATTCACCGCCCTCCGGTTACTGTGATTATGGGGCATGTTGATCATGGCAAAACAACACTCCTTGACAAAATCCGTTCAGCCAATGTTATTGCCTCTGAATCAGGCGGTATTACCCAACACATTGGTGCCTACCAAGTTACCAAAAAACGAAAAGGCACGAACGAGGATCACATTATTACCTTTATTGACACGCCCGGCCACGAAGCGTTTACCACTATGCGCTCCAGAGGAGCAAAAATCGCTGACATTGCTATCTTGGTCGTTGCCGCAGACGATGGCGTAAAACCGCAAACCGTTGAGGCGATAAAAATCATCAAAGCGGCAGGCATTCCCCTTCTTGTTGCTATCAACAAGATCGATAAGCCCGACGCCAATCTCGAGCGGGTCAAACGCGAACTTTCAGACCATGGCCTCATTCCAGAGGATTGGGGCGGAAAGACAACGTGCGTAGGGGTCTCTGCAAAAGAAGGCACTGGCATCGATGACCTCCTAGATATGATCCTGCTTGTTGCGGACATGGAAAAAGAAAAAATTCTTGCTCACCCCAAAGGCACTACAGTTGGCACGGTGATTGAGTCGCATATCGACAAAAACGAAGGTCCGGTTGCAACTATTCTTGTGCAAAATGGCCAGCTCTCGCAAAACGATCATTTGGTTATTGATAACATCTACTACGGCAAAGTTCGCGCCATGAAAGATCATCTTGGCAAATCTCTTGCCCACGCACTGCCAAGCCAGCCAGTCAAAATTATCGGCTTCAAACAAGCGCCAGTCGTTGGATATATTGTATTTGGCATGAAAACCTTGCCAAAAACAGTTGAAAAAGAAGGTAGAAAAATCTCATCCGGTGCTGTTGTTGTTTCACCGCGCGCCGAATCGCGCAAAGAAGGTGAAAAGGCAGTAAACCTCATACTCAAAACAGATACGCTTGGATCGCTGGAGGCAATCGCAAACGCGCTCTTTAAGATCGACAACCCTGAAGTAAAGGTAAAAATTATTTCAAAGGATCTTGGCGCTGTCACGTCAGCAGACGTGCTACGCGCTGAAGCAACAAAAGCGTTTATCGCCGGGTTTCATGTAACTGCCACCTCCAGCGCGGCACAGCTCGCATCAGAAAAAAACGTTGAAATCAAAATCTACAAGATCATTTATGAACTTCTTGATGATGTCAAGACACGCATTGAGGAGTTGCTTGCCCCAGAAATTTCTCGAACCGTACTTGGAAGTGTAAAAATTTTGGCAGTCTTTCGCACAGAAAGCAATGCTCAAATCGTTGGCGGTGTTGTGCTTGAAGGCACGCTTGAACCAAAAAATAAGGTTCACATCGTACGTAATGATATGGTGGTAACGGAAGCAAAAATTGCACGACTGCAATCAGGTAAGCAGGAAATACCTCGAGCTGAGTCAGGACAAGAGATTGGTATGCGTCTTGAAGGAAGACCTCTCGCACAAGTGGGTGATATTGTCCGCGCCTACAAAGAGGAAAAAATCCAAAGAACACTTGAATAACGGAGTGACGAGTGTCGAGTGAATAGTGACGAGAGTCTTTCCACTCAACACTGATCACTTACCACTCATATGTCTGACCGTCTTTTAAAAGTACAAGAGCTGCTCAAACAAGAGTTGGGCAACATTCTTGTCCGTGAGCTAGAATTTCCAAAAAATTCAATCGTCACTATAACAAAGGTGAAAGCGACTGGCGATCTTAAGCACGCGACCGTTTCTATTGCAGTAACACCGGAAAAATATACTGGTAGCGTTTTAAAACAGCTCAAAAAATCAGCTGGACATATTCAAGATACACTTAACCACACGCTCGAGATGCATTACGTACCACGCATATCGTTTGTAAAAAACGTCCAAGATGAAACTGAGCAGGTTGAAGAAATTTTTGATATAATCAATCATGAAAATTAGGGTATAGCGTGTAGGGTATAGGGTATAGTTCAAACCCTAAACCCTAAACCCTAAACCCTAAACCCTCGATATGAAAAACTATCAACTCATCCCAACCGTTATTGAAAAAACACATGGCGGCGAACGGGCATACGATATCTACTCTCGCCTACTCAAAGAACGCATTGTCTTCTTGGGCGATGCTATTGATGACAATATTGCCAATACGATTATTGCACAACTGCTCTTCCTTGAAAGTGAAGATAAGGAAAAAGATATTAAGCTCTATATCAACTCTCCTGGCGGCTCGGTAACAGCAGGGCTTGCCATTTACGATACTATGCAGTACATCAAACCCGATGTCTCAACCATTTGCATTGGCATGGCAGCATCTATGGGCGCCGTGCTGCTCGCAGCAGGACAGAAAGGCAAGCGCTTTGTACTTCCCAACTCCGAAGTCATGATTCACCAAGTAATGGGTGGATTTGAAGGCCAAGCAACGGATATAAAAATTCGTTCTGAGCATATATTACGAATCAAAAAACGGCTCAACGATATTCTCGCTAAGCACACGGGGCAACCATTTGAAAAAATTGAAAAAGACACAGAGCGCGACTATTTCCTTATGGCCGAAGAAGCGCTCAGCTATGGTCTTGTTGATAAAATCATTAAATAGTTGTAAGTAGTAAAACAAAACCCGTTTAGCAGGCGTATTACCTCTAGTGTGGTTTTGTGAACGAAAAATGCAGAGCTCTTTACGCAGTGTTCTGTAGGTACAAAAATCTCTTTTGATATTGAATACGTCTCGTCTTTAAAGAAGCTTGTCGCTTTTAAAAACGATTATTCATCGCGTTTTTTGTCGTGCCTTAAAAATTTTCTTCACATCTTAGTCATGAATATGAATAAGATGTATGAAGAATGGTCTTTCACGAGCCATTGCCCTACCGCTTCTTTCTCTTTTTTTCTTTTCGAATGTCTTGCCGGCAATCGCTCTTACTCCTCCCGATTCGTATGATGTACAAGACTCAAGTTCTGAAATCATTAAGAATCGCTACATCGTCGTCTTTAACGACGACGTTCCGAATTACTCCGACGCCATTACCTCCATTGCTCAATCTGTAAAGCGCGCGATGCTGGTATCACAATCATATGGAGCAGGCGGCAAAGGTTCTGCCACCTCCCAAGGCGCAGACGACACTTTTGCACGATTCAGTAGCTACGGCTCTGTGGTTGACATTGGTGGGCCAGGCGTAAACGTCTACTCCACATGTAGAGGAAGCGCCTACTGCTCTATGAATGGAACCAGTATGGCGGCTCCGCATGTTGCTGGCATCGTGGCGTTGTATATCAAAAAAACCCGGGTTCAAAATGGTCAGATATACGAAATGCGCTTCAACACACAGGCGAACTTTTCGGAGCAGGACATATCGACCCATCAGGTCTTCACCAAGAACCTATTGTCCGAGCTGATCGGATCTAACGTGGGGTATTTAGTATGTAGTATATAGTAGTTGGTATTGAGGGTTATTTGGTGAGCTCTTTCAGAAATTCTGAAGGAGCTTTTTTTTATTTAAAACGAAAACCCTTTCTCCTTTAATACTAAATACCAAGCACTAAATACTATATACATTTTTTTCCTGTCCCACGGAAATGATAACTTCCTAGTTGAGGGAAATTAAAACTTCCTACCCCTGGTAGGATGGAACCATGATTCATCATGGTTCCAGTATGACCCTCACTATGTCACAAAAGGAAATTGACCGAGTAGATGTGCTCGGCAGATTGCAGAGAAAAGAAATGAACGGCACCAAAGCAGCAGAGCTTCTCTCGCTCACAAAACGCCAGGTTCGCACCTTAAAAAAGAGATTCGCAGCACACGGCCCTGCCGGTCTCGTCCACGGTAACCGCGGAAAACCCGGGCACCACCGGGTGCCCGAAAAAGAGAAAAAGAAGATCGCAGATCTTCTTCACAAGAAGTACCCCGACTTCGGTCCCACCTTTGCTGCAGAAAAACTCTCTGAGATTCATGGCATCGTCCATGATCCCAAAACCATCCGTGCAATCCAGATAGTCGAGGGTCTGTGGAATCCTCGCAAAAACAAGAGTAAGTCTGAGCACCATTCATGGCGAAAAAGAAAAGATGCGTTTGGTGAGATGCTGCAGTACGACGGATCGTACCATGACTGGTTCGAAGGACGAGGAGAAGCGAACGAGCAGTGTCTGCTC